>CATPCA010000031.1 GCA_955652545.1 Candidatus Dormiibacterota bacterium | reverse complement strand
GCCCTCGGCGAGCGCCCCGGGCCGGTCACCGCCGCCGGTATCGTCCTCGCGTGCGTCGCCGTTGCGCTGGTGTCGATGAGTGAGCCGACCGGGAGAGTTTCACGGGGTGAGGCGTGGCGCGCGCTGCTCAACGCCACAGCCGCGGGTATCGGCTTTGCTGTGCTCTTTGTCGGCCTGAATCGCGCCGGTGGCGGTGCCGGCCTCTGGCCGGTCGCGGCCGCGACGCTCATGGCGATGGTTCTCGCTCTGATCGCCGTGGTCGTCGCCGTGCTGCGCAACCACGGGCAGGTTGGCAGCATCCGGCGCATATCACTGGGCAGCGTGGCGGTCGGCGCACTCGGAGGTGGCGCCACGGTCGCTTACTTCGTGGCCACGCACCACGGCCTGTTGACGGTGACTGCGGTGATCACCTCGCTGTATCCCGCCACCACTGTGCTGCTGGCGCTGGGCTTCCTGCGCGAGCGGCTGCGCCGGGTCCAGACTCTCGGGGCTGGTCTCGCCGCGGTCGCGGTGGTACTGCTGTCGACAGCAGGTGGGTAGCAGCGTGCAGAGGAGCGAAACAATGTCTTCGGCTCCAACCTCACCCGCGTCGACATCGAAGCGCTCGGGTTCTACACCTGCGTTGCGGACCTGGAGGACGAGCTGATCCGCTCCCTCGGCGTCGCCGCGGTGGAGCGGGTCATCGATGCTCAGGGTGAGCTCGACTCGTTCCGCATCTTCCAGAGACAGCCGGCGTGGCAGGGGCGGAGCAATGAGGATCAGCTCCGGCGTTTCTTCGGGACCCATCGTGGCCGGAAGATCGAGTGCGCGCCCCTGATGGTCGCTGCGCTGGACCTCTCCCGCGTGCCCCGGCCCTTGGACCGAGTCCTCGCCCACGTCTGACGGGCCCGGGGTGGTCTACTGGAACCTCAGGAGGGCCGTGCATGACTCACATTCCCGATCTCTCTCCACACACCAGCTCGGGACCATCGCTGCGCGTCCTGGTCAAGCCTGGTCAGGCCATCCCGGCCCGAGTACCCCGAGTGGCCGCCGACGGAGGCCCCTACACCCTCCGTGGCAACACAGCCAAATTCCAGGTCTCGTACGAGGACGCGCTCGGCGCCAGCGGCCCCGTCCTCGCCGACGCCGTCCTGGCGACCTGTGAGGCCGATTACGCCAGCCTCCGCACCTGGTTTGGCGGGCTGACCCCGGGCGGTCTGCCGTTCACCGTGTTCGTCGTCACCGGCACCTTCGGCGCCTACCACGCCAGCTGTAGCGCAACGGAGCTCCACCTCGCTGCCTTCGACGGCACCAACGCGGACCTGGTGCGCATGCTCATGGTCGCCGAGGCCGACGAGGTGATGATGGCGGCGCAGAACGTCGGCTGGGATTGTGGTGCCAGCCACGGTGAGGGACTCTCGCGTGTCCTCTCCACTGAGCTCTATCCCGCCCAGCTCAACGGGTTCGCCACCGCCGCCAGCTGGTTGGACTCGAGCAGGCCCGATTGGGTGACCACCACCGAACAGACCGATCAGAACTACGTGTCCATCGGTTGCGCCACGCTGTTTCTCAATTACCTGCGCCACCAGCTCGGCTACAGCCTGAGCGCAATCGTGGGAGCCGGCGCTCCCAGCCTGGCGCAGGTCTACACCCACCTCAGCGGCAAGACCGACGCCTTCACTCCCTTCAACACGCTGCTGCAGCAACGTTTCCCGGCTGGCCAGCCGAGTGGATTGACCAACGACAATCCCTTTCCCATCGCACCCTGACGGGCCGCTCGTGAGCGTACCCTCAGCCCGTTCGAATCCCACCGTCTCCGCCGTCGTCGTCATGGATGGCGGCCAGGACCACGCCGAGTTGCGCGCGCGAGGTGATCCCCAGCTTGCGATACACACGCGCCAGCACGTTGTCGACGGTCTTGGGCGAGATGAACGCCGCCGTCGCCACCTGCCGGTTGGTCATCCCGTCAGCTGCGAGTGCCGCAACGCGCGTCTCAGTCTCCGTGAGGTCAGTGGGCGCCCGCGGACGAAGCCCGATGCGGGCCAGCTCGGCTCTCACCCGCGCCGCCCACAGCGCGGCGCCGGCTTCGTCGAACAGGCGCAGCGACTCTCGCAACGCCTGGTCTGCGACTCGTTTTCCCGTCGACGACGGTGCACCTGCCCCTTCACCAGCAGCGTGCGTGCCAGTTCGAGCGGCATCGGCAGACGCTCATGCTCGACGATCGCCTGGTCCAGCGCCCGCACTGCTGAGTCAAGGTCGCCCTGCGCAGCAGCGATGACAGCGTGACCGCGTGCCGCCACGGCGAGCGCCCACGGCCGGTCCACTCTCCTGCCGCCCCGCTCGAGCCAGTCGACCAACCGCAGGGCACCGTCGAAATCGCCGAGCGCCACCAACGCCTCGACCTCATCGGGCAGGAAGACCCCGAGGATCGGCTCACCGAATCCCATCTGTGTGATCGCCTCGGCGAGAGGTCGGAGCAGCTCATCCACTCGCCCCGCGTTGCCCACGGAGAGCTCGAGAAACCCCAGCGCCCACAGCGGCCAGATGGCTCCCAGAGTCCATCCAACACCCTCGAACAACGCCAGCGCTTCGGCCGCCTCGGCGCGCGCTCGGTCGACGTGGCCCATGTGAGCCGCGGCCAATGCGCTGACGGTGAGTGACATGGCCCGCATCGAGGGATCGTTGTTCAGACGTGCCACATCCCGCGCTTGGGCGGCAGCGCGAGCGGCACCGGGAAGGTCGCCGCGCCAGACGCAGGCCCACACCAAGTAGAAGGACATCATCGGAATGGCGGTTTCCTGTCCCCGCTCGCCGGCCTCCGAGATCAGCTCGATCATCGCGACGATGGCTTCGTCGAGCCTGCCCGTGAACAGGAGCAGGAGTGCGCGGACGACGCGAGGTCGCATCTGCATTGGTCCCGCCCGCAGTGGGTCCTCGAGGGCCAGAGCACGTGCCATGCGCGATTCATCAACACCCTGGCCGCCGAAGAACTCGATGATGGTGAGAATCGCGAGCGACTCGGCCTTCGCTCCATCGGCTCCGGCTTTCTCACCATCCGCGACTGCCGCGCGGGCGTGCGCCTCGGCACGCACGTAGTCGCCCATGCTGACGTAACAGAACACGGCGTCGAGCTCGATCTCGGCTCGCAGGGCGACATCGCTGTCTGACGCCTTGATGCCTTCCAGCGCGAATTCCAGAGCGTCGGGGAAGCTGGCCCACCACGCTCGAACCTGGCCCAGCAGCTGAAGCACCCGTGCGCGCGCGATACCCGTGGGCTGGGTCTCCATGATCTTCTCCAAGAGCGCCCACGCTTGACCAGTGTCTCCGGCTTCCGCATAGCACCGTGCCGCCTCGAAGGCACGGTGCGCGGCCCCCTCCCTGTTCGTGGCTGGGGTGAGGTCACGGGCTTGCTCCAGCATTTCGGCAGCCGTCACCGGAGCGCCTCGCCTCCGAGCTCGCTCCGCAGCCGTCTCGAGGGCCTCGGCGGCGAGTGCGTTCGGACCTTGTGCAGCCAGACCCATGTGGCGTGCTCGCGCCTCATCGGAGCAGCCGGCCGTAGCCAGCCTCGAGTGAATCTCGCGGATCCGCGCTGGTCCTGCGCGGGTGAGCGCGGCTGCGGACAGCAGAGGGTGGCTGACGCGCACGGACTCACGGTCGACCGAGAGGACACCGTCGTGCATCGCCGGTTCAAGGTCGTCCACCAGGTCAGCGCCCGCCACACGGGCCAGCACGTCGAGTGACGGCTCGAATGCAACAGCGGCCACGAGCAGAGCGTCACGCGTCCGCAGGGGGAGGGCATCGATGCGCGCGCTGGTCAGCGCTGCAAGCGTC
>CATPCA010000030.1 GCA_955652545.1 Candidatus Dormiibacterota bacterium | reverse complement strand
CTCGCCCGCTCGTCGGCGGGAGCAAGGTCGTGAGCATGAGGACGGTCGTGGACTTGCCAGCCCCGTTGGGGCCGAGGAAGCCGTAGATCTCGCCCTTGGCGATGCGGAGGTCGACGTTGTCGACGGCGCGGATCTCGCCGAAGTGGCGGACCAGGCCCTCGGTCAGGATGGCGTCGCCGTCCGGCGACACGCTGGTCGAAGCCCGCACGGCTTCGCGGGCTGGGCGATCAACTGTCAGAGTGCTGTGAAGTTGCATGTCTGTAGTGACGACGTCACGCGCAGGAAATCATCGGCCTGACCGTGCAACCCGATGATTTGCGGCCTTGGCGGCGGTCTCAGTTGCAAGTGGACGAACAGAGCACCATCAACTTCGCGATCCGGGGGCCGATCGCGCGTCCTGACCTCCCAGGGCTCTGCGAGCGTGTCCGCGGCCTGCTCACGATGAGCGACGCCGACGTCGTGTTGTGCGACGTGTGCGGCGTCGGCACCGACGCGGTGACCGTCGATGCGCTCGCGCGTCTCCAGCTCGCCGCTCGACAGCACGGTTGTCAGGTCAGGCTGCGGGGAGCGTCGGACGACCTGCGCGACCTGGTCACCTTCATGGGACTTGGGGACGTCCTGCCCGGATGACGCGGGCTACGAATCGATCCGCGCCGGCAGACCGAAGAGCGGGAAGAGGCGCTCGGTATCGAGGAAGAAGGTGAACTCGGCGATCCCACCGTCCTTGAACTCGAGGACCTGGATCGCCCACGGATCAAAGCCACTGCCCGCTGCCCTTGGCTTGTACTGACCAAACGCCACGGTGCCGTTCGCTGTCGATGTCGGGACCAGGCGTGAGCCGCGGCAGCCGGCGCCCGGGCCGAACCACCAGGCTAGGACGTCATCACGGCCGGAGAGCCACATGTCATATGGCGGCATCGATTGCCGGGCGTCCTTTTGGATCAACGATGTGAGGGCGTCGAGGTCGTAGCGCTCGAATGCCTCGACGTAGCGGGCGAGGAGCTCGCGCTGCGCCTCGTCTGTCGGGGGCGCCGTGTCGTCGGGGGTGAGGCCGCTTGCCTGCAGCGTCGCACGCGCCCGCTGCAGCGCGCTGTTGACCGAGGCGACGCTGGTGTCCAGGAGTTGCGCGACCTCGCCGGCCTGCCAGCGCAGAACCTCGCACAGGATCAGCACTGCCCGCTGGCGGGGTGGAAGGTGTTGAAGCGCGGCCACGAACGCCAGCCTGATCGTCTCGTGTGCCACGGCCACGTCGGCAGGGTCCGCCTCCGCGGCCAGGGCGCTGTCCGGGATCGGATGGATCCAGGTGACCTCCGGGCGCGTGTTCAGGTTGGCTTCGACGGGTTCCTGCGCGGGACCGAAGTCCATTGGCAGCGCGCGACGCTCGCGACCCTTGAGCATGTCGATGCAGACGTTGGTGGCAATGCGGTACAGCCACGAGCGAAGCGCGGCACGGCCTTCGAAGTGATCGAAGCCCCGCCACGCGCGCAGCATCGTCTCCTGCACCGCGTCCTCGGCCTCGAACGGCGACCCCAGCATCCGGTAGCAGTACCCGGTCAGCGCCTTGCGCTGCTCTTCCAGCTGCTCCTCGAGATCCCTGGATCCGACGACGACGGACGCCTCCTGCACGGCGCTCATCCTACGACAGTCCCCGAGCGGCTCGATCTGCCCATCACCTCAACAGCCTGACCTCCACCACAACTCATCGGTGCCGGCCAGACGGCCGGTGGACTCAGGTCGCGGGCGCCACGAGCTCCGTCGCCTCGCGCACGGTGTTGCCCTGTGCGGTGAGCCCGGTGACGCTGAGAATCTCGTCCTCGTTGAGAGTGTCGCGCTCAAGCAGGGCGTGCACCAGGGCATCGAGCTTCCCCCGGTTGCGCGTCAGCAGCTCGACCGCCTCGGCAAGGCACTCGTCCGAGATGCGCTTGACCTCTTCGTCGATCAGCGCAGCGGTCTCGTCGCTGTACGGGCGCGCTGCAAACGGGGAGGCCGCGCCGTCACCGTCCTCGGAGTAGTTGAGCGCGCCGACCCTGGGGCTCATCCCCCAGCGCACCACCATCTGACGCGCCAGCGCCGTCACCTGGCGCAGGTCGTTCTCCGCACCCGTGGTCACCAGGTTGTACACGAGCTTCTCTGCGGCGCGGCCGCCCAGCGCGCCGGTGATGCGGCCGCGCAGGTAGTCCTCCCCGTAGTTGAAGCGATCGTCCACCGGCGTCTGGACCGTGACGCCTAGGGCTTGCCCACGCGGGATGATCGTGACCCGGCGCACCGGGTCGGCGCCCGGCAGCAGCAGGCCGAGCAGGGCGTGTCCCGACTCGTGGTAGGCGATTCGCTCACGGTCCCGTGGCGTCAGCGTCAGCTTTCGTTCCGACCCGAGCTCGATCTTCTCCAGCGCGCTGGTGAAGTCGGCCATGGTCACCTCGGAGCCGTCATGGCGCGCACCCGCGAGGGCTGCCTCGTTGGCGAGGTTGCGCAGGTCGGCGCCGACCATGCCGGCGGTCAGCGACGCGATCACGTCGAGATCGACGTCTCGAGCCAGGGGCATGTTGCGGGTGTGGATCCGCAGGATCGCGGCTCGGCCGCGGCGGTCGGGAGG
>CATPCA010000029.1 GCA_955652545.1 Candidatus Dormiibacterota bacterium | reverse complement strand
TTGCCGAGATCGTCGAAGCTGAGCCCGACGGCCTCACCCACCTTGACGAGCCACTCGAAGTGACGCGCGTTGAAGCGGTAGGTTCCGCCGTCGACCGTGCCCTCGGTGGACACCAGCTCAGGGTCGCCCTCGCGATCCTTGTCGACGTCGCTCCGTCCGCTGCTGTCGGTGGGCGAGGTGCGTCCGCTGTTGAAGACGACGCCGAGCTCGTTGACGAGGATCTCACACGACTCGCGCGCCTGCTCCATGCTGGGTGCGTTGATCGTCTTCATCAGCTGGGCGACGATGAACAGGTTGCTGAACACCGAGAACTGCTGGATCAGGTCGCGGACCTGCTCGCGCGAGGCCTCGCCCTTGCTGAACCAGATGCAGTACTCGTTGTTGGTGACCACAGGATGGCTCATCACCGTCTCGCGGACCTGCTCCAGGAAGCTGTCCCAATCGGACGCCGAGGTGGTGTGCGGCACCTCGCTGACAACAGTGGACATTGGTGGATGCCTCCATGCGGCATGACGGATCAAAGGATGTACCCGGATTTTGCGCCTCGGGACCATCTCTGTCCAGCAAAGGCCTTGAACAGTGGACAGAATGCCACTCGATCTGTCATCCTGCGGGCAGAATGTCCACCAAACCGCCATCCAGCCGCTCCGGACATGCACAACCTGCTGCCACAGGGCTCGACCCGGTCGACCGGCGTCTGCTCGAGCTGCTCGCCGATGACGCCCGCATCTCGGTGGCCGCCCTGGCCGAGAAGGCCGGCATCTCCCGCGCCGCCGCGTACGCGCGGCTGGACGGCCTGCGCGACAGCGGGGTCATCGAGGGCTACTCGGTGCGCGTCAACCCGGCGCGCGTCGGGCTCGGCGTGACCGCCCTCGTGCTCGTCGCGGGACAGCAGCCGGCCTGGCGGTCGCTCCGTCGCCGCTTGGTGTCGATGCCCGAGGTCGAATACTGCGCCTTCATCACCGGTGAGTACGACGCCCTCCTGCTGGTGCGGGTCCCCGATGTCGAGACGCTGCGTGACGTCGTGCTCGAGCGCCTCCAGGCCAGCGAGGAGATCCGGGCCACGCAGACCATCTTCGTGCTCGAGGAGCTGGTCAAGCGGCCGCTCGTGCTCCCTGTGGCGTGAGCCGGCTCAGCCGCGAACCTCGAGGATCGCCTCGATCTCGAGCGCGGCGCCCAGGGGCAGCTCGCTGACACCGACAGCGCTGCGCGCGTGGCGTCCCGCCTCGCCGAGCAGCTCGACAAAGACATCCGACGCGCCGTTGACCACGGCGGGCTGGCCATCGAAACCGGGTGCGCTTCTCACGTAGCCGGTGACTCGCACAACACCGACGACGGCGTCGACCGAGCCCATCGCTGCGGCAGCGCTGGCCAGGATGTCGAGCGCGATGGCTCGGGCGAGCTGAACGGCCGCCGCTGCGTCGACGTCGTCACCGACGATCCCGCGCACCACGCCGCCATCTGCCCTGCTCACGTGGCCCGACAGGTAGAGGAGATCCCCTTGGCGCCGCGCCGGCACGTAGCTGGCCAGCGGAGCCTGCGCGGCGGGCAGCGACAGCCCGAGCGCCGAGAGCCGCTCGCTCAACGCGGTCATCGTTCGCTGAGGTACCCGGCGTTGGCGCGGAACGACGTCGGTTCGAACTCGAAGGCGCTGCGGACTGAGTCGATGCGCGTGATGTTGTGGCGGGCCAGCATGCGCAGCTGCGACGGCGTCACCGGCGGGTTGGACAGCACCTTGTCCATCACCATCGCGGCGGGCAGCAGCGCCGCCACCGGGACGTGCACCTTGATGCGCATGCCGGCGCCGATGGCGTCGTGGACGACGTCGATGATCTCGTCGTAGCTGAGCTGCTCAGGGCCGCCGATCTCGATCTCGCGCATCGCCGGTGGGCGCGAGATCGACAGGACGATGCAGCGGGCGACATCCTCGACGCTGATGGGCTGGAACAGCGTGCTGCCGTCGCCCGCGACGGGGACGACCGGAATGCTGAACCGGACCAGTCCGGCCAGGGTGGTGAAGAACCCGTCGCCGGTGCCGAAGATGATGCTGGGGCGCAGCGTCGTGAAGTCCACGCCGGAGGCGCGCACCGCATGCTCCGCCAGCCATTTGGCGAGGTGGTAGGGAAAGCGTGGGTCCGGGTCGGCGCCGATGGCGCTGATGTAGACGATGCGTCCCACGCCGGCGGCTCGCGCTGCCCTGACCAGGTTTTCCGTGCCACCCCGGATCACCGCGTCGAATGTCTGCCTGCCCTTCTCGCGGATGATCGCCACCAGGTGGACAACGGCGTCGCATCCCTGCAGCGCTGCCTCGAGGCCGTCGCCGCTGACCACGTCGGCGCGAGCCACGCTGACGCCCTCACGCGGGACGACGGTGCGGCTGCCTCGCGCGATCAGGACGACCTCGTGGTCGGCATCGAGGAGTGCGCGCGCGACGTTGCGGCCGACGAACCCCGTGCCCCCGGTGATGGCAATGCGCACCTGGTCGATCCTCCACTGCTGACGCGCGGCGGAGGGTACGAAAACGCCAGGCGTTGATGATCAGCTCGGGCGGCGCTCTCCCGCGTCCCGCTCAGCCGAGCGCGCCGCCGCCTCGTCCTGCTCTTCCTGCTGGGCGAGGGCCTGTTCGATGGCCGTGGGCAGCCGGTCGAGGCTGCGTTCCAGGGTGCGGCGGACGCGACCGCGAAAGACCCCGCCGACAATGCGCGCCATGCCGAGCAGACGGAGTTGCGCATCGACGTCCAGCTGAGTGCCGCCGTCGGCGTCGGCGCGCAGGGTGTTGCGCACCACGAGGTGGATCATGCGGTCGCGCTGGCGCACCTCCACCACGTCGCCGTCGACGGTGACGTCATCGTCCGTGGTGCCGGCAAGAAGGAATGACCGCACCCACTCGACGGGCGCGTCGACGTGGCATTGGCTGGTCACCTGCACGTGGTGCAGTGTGCCCCACGGCCCTCAGAGCGTGACTCGGTTGAGTAGCGCGGCGGCGTGGCTCGTGGGCGACCGCGTGACTTGCCCATCGAACATCTGTTCGCTATCATCGTAGGTCCCGACCGCGATCCAGCGCTCGTCCCCGATGAGGCGGTTCGGTGAGCCGACGATAGGAGCGGTGGATGCACGCGGAGACCAGGGGACGGGTGTTGGCCGACACCGTTGCGGGACTGCAGCACCGCTACGGCAGTGCGGCCGTGCACCGCGGCGACGAGCCCGACGGTGGTGAGAGGGCAGCCTGGGGCACCGGTATCCCGGCGATCGACGTTCGCCTTGCTCCCGGTGGTCTGCCTCGCGGCCGGCTCACCCTGCTCCAGGCGACGCAGGAGGGGGTGAGCGGCCGGCTCACCCTGCTCCAGGCACTGGCGGCACGCGCCAGCCGCGAGGGCGACGTCGTCTACGTCGATGTCGCCGCCAGCCTCGATCCCGGCTTCCTCGCCGACCTCGGCGCCGAACTCGACAACTGCCTCGTCGTCCTGCCGGGGAGGGGGAGGTGGCGTGAGGGGCTGGCGATGGCGCGGGCCCTGGTGGTCGCCGGGTCGCCCTGGGTGGGGGTGGCGCTGGGCCGCAAGCGCGGTCGCGACGCCGGGATCGAACCGGCCCTCAACGGCCTGGTCGAGGCGGTCCACCGGCGACGTGCGGTCTGCGTTGTCGCCGCCCCGTCGCCGCCCTTGGCTCCGTTCGCGTACGCCTCGTCGCTGACCCTGTCCTGCACGCCGGCGGGGTGGCAGGAGTCGCACGGCGACATCACCGGCCTGCGCCTGGCACTCGCGGTGACCAAGAGCCGGCTGCACGCTCCCGGCGCCGCCGCCACGCTGCTGCTCCGCTACCCGCGCCCCTACGCGACCGCCGAGGTGGTGGGATACCCGGCCGTGTGGCATTCGTCGCAGAGTGTGGCGAAGGATCCGTCGCGCAGCGACAGCAGCGCGCGAGGCGCGGCCATTGCCTGACCCGCCACGGCGGCTCCTCTGTGCCCGCCATCCCCACCTCGGCCTGGTGGCGGCGCTGCGCCGCCATCCCGAGCTGCGCGGGGAGGCGGTGATCATCGGAGGCGCTCCGGAGTTGCGCCTGCCCGTGCTCGCCGCTTCGGCCGCTGCCGTTGCAGCGGGGGTATGCCCTGGTCAGCCGCTCCGCTGCGCCCAGCAGCTCTGCCCGCAGGCAGTGTTCATCGGCGTCGACGGGGGAGACGTGGAACGGCTCCGTGCCGACGTCATCGCCGCACTCGGCCAGCTCAGCCCGGCGGTGGAGGTGGGAGGCGAAGAGAGCTGCTGCGATCTCAGCGGAAACCACGCCGCCTTCCCGGACGAGGGACGCTGGGCGGCGGCAATCGCCCGCGCCCTGGTGGAG
>CATPCA010000028.1 GCA_955652545.1 Candidatus Dormiibacterota bacterium | reverse complement strand
GCGGGAGTGTTCGCCGGGCTGCCATCCCCATTGCGCGCCACGCGCTACCACTCGCTGGTGGCGGAGCGGGCAACGCTCCCGCCGGCCCTGCCGGTCACCGCCTGGACTGCGGACGGCACGGTCATGGGCGTCCGGCACCGCGAGCATGCCGTCGAGGGCGTGCAGTTCCACCCCGAATCGATCGGCACACCGGAGGGCCGCGCGATGCTGGCCAACCTGCTGGCGAGCGTCCAGGTTGCCGCGGCGGCAGGCGTTCGGCCGTGAGCCGGCTCGGCGCGCTGGGGCCGATCATCGCCCGCAAGCACGCCGAGGCAGCGTCCATC
Source organism: Candidatus Dormiibacterota bacterium (assembly GCA_955652545.1). Next base: position 6,619 of record CATPCA010000028.1, on the reverse strand, counting down.
AACTGCGGTCGCGCCGCCATGTATGCGCACGCCGCCAACCTCGAACATGCGCCGGCGATCGAGCGCATCCTCGCCGGTGGCACGGTGATCGCCGAGATCAAGCGACGCTCGCCCAGTAGTGGGACGCTGCGCGCCGACGTCGACCCTGCGGCCCTGGCCGTTTCGTACGAGACGGCGGGTGCGGCAGCGGTGTCGGTGCTCACCGACGGCCCCGACTTCGGCGGTGCTCTCGACGACCTCCGCGCTGTCCGAGCCGCGGTGGAGATGCCCGTTCTGCGCAAGGACTTCGTGGTCTCGCCGGTGCAGGTCGCCGAGGCGCGCGTGGCCGGCGCGGACTGGGTGCTGCTGATCGCCACAGTTCTCGAAGGTGACACGCTCGAGGAGGCGCTGGACGCGTCCCGGCGTTGCGGCGCCGGTGCCCTTGTCGAGGTGCACACCGACGAGGACCTCGACCGCGCGCTCGCTGCAGGGGCCATCTGCATCGGGATCAACAACCGCGACCTGACCACGCTGTCCACCGACCTGGGCACCTTCGCGCGTCTGCGCGCGCGCATCCCAGCAGGCGTCGTCACCGTCGCCGAGTCGGGCGTGCGCAACGCCGCCGACGTCGAGCGGTTGGTGGGGGAAGGCGCCGACGCGGTGCTGGTGGGGGAGGCGCTGATGCGCCACGCCGACCCGGGCGCACTGGTCGCCGAGCTGGTCGGCGCTGCGGAGTCCACCGCGGCTGCCGGGCGGAGGATCGTGTGATCGTCAAGGTCTGTGGCGTGCGCACGCCGGAGATCGCGGAGGTCGCCATCGAGGCGGGAGCCGACTGGCTCGGCCTGGTGCTGGTCGAGGGAAGTCCGCGCCACGTCGACGCCGCCGCCGCGCGCGCCGTGTGTCGCCGGGTTCGCGGCCGAGCCGGCCTGGTCGGAGTCATGGTCGCGCCGTCCGTGTCGGACTGCGACGAGGCTGCGCAGCGGTACGGGCTCGCCGCCGTCCAGGTGCACGGGGCGGTGTCGCCGTCGCTGGCGTGGGAGGCGTCCGTGCCCGTCATCCGCGCCATCAATGACCGCGACCCGAGAACGGCGTTCACCAACGAATGGTGGCCCGACTGTCTCGTGCTGCTCGACTCGGCCCCGAACGGGGATGGCGGCCTTCCCGGTGGCACGGGGCGGCGCGTCGACGAGGTCGCCGCCGCGGCTCTGGCGCGGCATCGTCCGGTGATCCTCGCCGGCGGGCTCACGGCGGCCAACGTCGCGGCCGCCATCGAAACGGTGCGGCCCTGTGGCGTCGATGCGTCGAGCGGGCTCGAGTCAGCCCCCGGCGTCAAGGACCCCGCGCTGGTGGCCGCGTTCGTCGCGGCGGCTCGCGACGCGTCCGCCGCCGCAGCGTCAGGAGCGGGATGGTGATCGCACCGGAGGGACGCTTCGGCCCGTACGGCGGCGCCTACGTCCCGGAGACCGTCGTCCCCGCGCTGGCCGAGCTGGTCGACGCGATGGCGGAGGCCGCCACCGACGAAGGGTTCCAGGAGGAGCTGCGCACCCTGCTCCACGATTGCGCCGGCCGGCCGACGCCGCTGACCCACGCGTCGCGTCTCAGCGCCGCCGCGGGCGGGGCGCAGATCTGGCTGAAGCGCGAGGACCTGCTCCACACCGGTGCGCACAAGATCAACAATGCGCTGGGACAGGTGCTCCTCGCGGAGCGGATGGGCAAGCGACGGATCATCGCCGAGACCGGCGCCGGCCAGCATGGGGTGGCGACCGCGACAGCGTGCGCCCGGGCTGGGCTGCCCTGCACGGTGTACATGGGTCGCGAGGACATGCGCCGCCAGTCGCTCAACGTGTATCGGATGCGCTTGCTCGGGGCTGTGGTGGTGCCGGTGGACAGCGGCGCCGGGACACTCAAGGACGCCACCAGCGAGGCGATCCGCGACTGGGTGACCAACGTCGGTGACACCCATTACGTGATCGGCAGCAGCGTCGGGCCCCATCCGTATCCCACGCTGGTGCGCAGCCTCCAGCGCGTCATCGGCGACGAGACACGCGCCGAGTGCCTCGCCCGGCTGCGCAGCTTGCCTGCCGCCGTGGTCGCGTGCGTCGGCGGCGGCAGCAACGCCATCGGCATGTTCGCCGCGTTCCTCGACGACGCCACTGTGCAACTCGTCGGTGTCGAGGCCGCCGGCCGCGGGCTGCAGTCCGCTGAGCATGCCGCACCGCTGAACCGCGGACGACCCGGCGTCCTGCACGGTTCGCACAGCTACCTGATGCAGGACGAGGACGGCCAGGTGCTCACGGCCCACTCGATCAGCGCCGGCCTCGACTACCCGGGCGTGGGGCCGGAGCACAGCGCCCTGCGGGACAGCGGCCGGGTGCGGTACGCCAGCGCCGACGATGAGCAGGCGGTCTCTGCCTTCCACCGGTTGTGCCGCCTCGAAGGGATCATCCCGGCGCTGGAGTCCAGCCACGCGCTGCACGAGGCCGAACGGCTCGCGGCGGGGATGCCGGTCGAGTCGCTCGTCGTCGTCTGCCTGTCGGGACGGGGGGACAAGGACATCGACACCGTCCGCGCCCACGACACGGATCACGACGATGCACCCCGGTGAGCGCCTGCGTGCGGCGCTGACCGGGGATCGCAGCGACGGTCTGCCCGCGCTGATGCCCTACGTCACCGCGGGCTTCCCACGGCGTGACGACACCGTCGCGGTGCTCCTGGCGGTGCAGAAAGCCGGTTGTGCGGCCGCCGAGATCGGCATCCCGTTCAGCGATCCCCTCGCCGACGGCCCGACCATCCAGAGTGCCGGCTGGCAGGCGCTGCGCAACGGCATGACCGCGCGACTCGCCATCGACCAGGCTGCGGCCGCGCGCGCTGCCGGGGTGACGCTACCGCTCGCGTTGATGACCTACGTCAATCCCGTCCTCAGCATGGGCCTCGACCGGTTCTGCGCCGACGCGGCCGGCGCCGGGGTGGATGGCCTGATCGTCCCCGACCTTCCCACAGACGAGGCCGATGAGGCCCACGCCGACGCGGCCGCACACGGGCTCGCGCTCATTCCCATGGTCGCGCCGACAACGCCCGACGAGCGCATCGAACGGGCCTGTCGCACCGCGGCAGGCTTCATCTACTGCGTCAGCGTCACCGGGACCACCGGTGCACGACGCCACGTCGCCGCCGAGGCGTTCGAGCTGCTCGATCGAGTCCGCACCCACACGACGCTGCCCCGGGCGATGGGTTTTGGCCTGTCCAGGCATGAACACCTGCTCGCGCTGCGCGGCCGCTGCGAGGCGGCGGTGGTCGGGTCAGCCCTGGTCGCTGCGATGGCGGCGCGCCCGGACGACGGGGCGGGCGCGGCGTCGGACTTCCTCCGCGGGATGCTGCAGCCGACATGACGTGCGGAGCGACCGGGCCGTGATGGGTGAGACGCGGGTCGGCGGCATCGCGCACCTGGACGGCACCATGACGGTGCCGGGTGACAAGTCGATCAGCCATCGCGCGCTCATCCTTGGCGCGCTGATCCGCGGGCGCAGCTATGTCGGCAACCTCTCGCCTGCGGCCGACGTCGCCGCCACTGCCGACGTGCTGCGTAGATGCGGCGGCGCGGTGCGACCCTTCGACGCGGGGCGGGTGTCACTCGACGGCGCCGGCCCCGGGCGAACACTCCACTCGCCGGGCGCCGTCCTCGACTGCGCCAACTCGGGCACGACCATGCGGCTGATGGCCGGCGTGCTCGCCGCGCACGACCTCACCGCCACCCTCGACGGGGACACCTCACTGCGCCGCCGCCCGATGGATCGCGTTGCCCAACCGCTGAACGCCGTCGGCGCGGTCGTCACCACGACCGACGGCCACGCGCCCGTGCACATCTCCGGGACCGCAACCCCGGCGGGCATCGAGCACCGGCTGGTGGTGGCCAGCGCCCAGGTGAAGTCGGCAATCCTCCTTGCTGGGCTCAATGCGCAGGGACCCACCGTCGTGCGCGAGTCGCTGCCGACGCGCGACCACACCGAGCGGCTGCTCCACGCGTGCGGCGCCGACCTCACCACCGACGGCGCGGCGATCACATTGCGACCCGAACCGCTCGACCCATTCGGCATCGCCATCCCGGGCGACATCAGCTCGGCGGCGTTCTTCCTTGCGCTGGCCGCGGCGCGGCCGGGGTGGCGGGTGCGCTGCGCGGGCGTCGGGCTCAACCCCGGGCGCATCGGCATCCTTGACGTGCTGCACGCGATGGGGGCGGGTGTCGAGGTGGAGGAGGGGCCGATGGCGGCCGACGTCGAGCCGGTCGGCGATGTGACGGTCAGGGGCGCGCCGCTGCACGGCGTCACCGTGCACCCCGCCCTGGTGCCGCGCTGCATCGACGAGCTGCCCGCGATCGCCGTGGTGGCCACCCAGGCCGAGGGACGCACCGAGATCCACGGTGCCGGCGAACTCCGCAACAAGGAGTCGGACCGCCTCGGCGCCCTGGTGACCGGGCTGCGCGCGCTGGGGGCGACGGTCGAGGAGATCCCCGACGGGCTGGTCATCGACGGGCCGGTGCCGCTGCGCCCCGCGCGACTTGACGCCGCGGGCGACCACCGGCTGGCGATGGCCTGGACGATGGCTGCCGCGCTGGTCGCGGCCGAGGACGGCGAGTCGACCATCGCCGGCGCCGGCTGCGTCGCCGTCTCCTATCCGGGGTTCTTCGACGACCTCGCCGCGCTGGTCAGCGGATCGCGCTGAGCCGCCACCCCGGCCGCCGTCACTCGAAGTGGAGTCGCAGGGGTGGAGTGCCGATCGCCTCGACCACCTTGAGGTCGCGCACCTCGATGATCACCGGGTGAACCGGCAGCCGGTCGACGAACTGCCTGGCGCCGGGCGCGTGGGCGACGAGCCTGCGGAAGATCTCCATCCGGCCGGCGTCGTCCGCGTCGGGACGGTACGCGGTACCTGAGCCCTGGATCCATCTTGACGGGTTTCCGGGCGAGCACACGAACGCAACCCTCGGGTCGTCGGCGAGGTCGGCGGCCTTGCGCGACCCGTCGATGATGGCGGCGAGGAGACGGATGCGCTCCCCGTCAATCTCCGGCGCAAAGTACACACCTGCCACATGCGGCCCCGACGCGCTGACCGTCGCGAGCGCGGTGGTGTCGTACGCGCGCAGTGCCCAGAGCGCGCGCTGGAGGTCGCCCCCAGCAGCTACCCTCACCGTCGTCCGCCGCCGACCGCAGGCGCCGGCCAGAGAATCGTTCGACAGCGCGGCACGGGAGCAGGGTACGAAAACCACCTCAGCGCACGACGCCAACGCGGTTCACCCGCGATGAGCCCCAAGAGCTTCCTCCTCAACGAAGCGCTCCATCGGTACATCGTTGAGCACTCGCTGCCGCTTGACGATGTGCAGCGCTCGCTGATCGAGCAGACCGGAGCCCTGGGCGATGTCAGCGGCATGCAGATCGCGCCTGAGCAGGGTGCGTTTCTCACCGTGCTGACGGCCGCGGTCGGGGTGAGGAGCGCCGTCGAGGTCGGCACCTTCACCGGCTACTCAGCGCTCTGCATCGCGCGCGGGCTGGCGCAGGACGGGCGCCTGGTCTGCTGCGACGTCAGTGAGGAATGGACCTCGATCGGACGCAGCCACTGGGCTGCCGCCGGCGTCGCCGACCGTATCGACCTGCGCATCGCTCCCGCGTCGGAGACGCTTCGCAGCCTCGACCCGTCGCCGACGATCGACCTCGCGTTCATCGACGCCGACAAGCGCGGCTATCGCGATTACGCCGAACAGCTGATCCCCCGGTTGCGGCCCAACGGGCTGCTCCTCGTGGACAACGTGCTCTGGAGCGGCAGAGTGATCGAGGCCGACGCGGACGGTGACGCCGACGCCGCCCACATCCGCGCGTTCAACGACTGGCTCATCGCCAACGACGACGTCGACACCGTGATCCTTCCCATCGCCGACGGCCTGACGATGGCGCGACGAAGATGACAGCTACTTCAAGAGGCGGCTGAGGCGGCGGTCGGCCAGGATCCGGCCCTCTGTCTGGCAGCTCGGGCAGTACTGGAAGGATCGTGTCGACAGCGACACCTCGCGGATCGCGTCGCCGCAGGTGGGGCACGGCTGGCCGGCTCGGCCATGGACGTGGAGGTGCTGCTTCTTGTCGGGTTTGAGCTCGCCGATGTCGACGGCCGCCGCACGCTCCACGGCGCCGGCCATGACGGATCGCAGTGCCACGTAGAGCCGTCCGACCTCGTCAGTGCTCAGGGCTCCCGCCTGGCGGAAAGGCGAGAGGCCGGCGGCGTGGAGCACCTCGTCTGAATAGGCGTTGCCGACCCCCGCCACCACGGATTGGTCGGCGATGATGGTCTTCAGCTGGCCGCGCCGTTCGCGCAACAGCTCGGCGAGGCGCCCGCCGTCGAGCGAGGGGTCGAGGACGTCGACGCCCAACCGAGCGATGCCGGGAACGTCGGTCACGGGATCGCGCACCACATACAGGGCGAGGCGCTTCTCGGTGCCCTGCTCGGTGACATCGATACCGGCGCCTCCCGCGAGTTCCAATTGAAGGGCCATCGGCCCGCGAAGGCTGGGCCGTGCCTCGGTCACGCGGTCCCGCCAACGGATCCAACCGGCGCGCGCAAGGTGCACGACGAGGTGCAGGTCACCGGCCGCCAT
>CATPCA010000027.1 GCA_955652545.1 Candidatus Dormiibacterota bacterium | reverse complement strand
GTGCAACACAGCATCGGTGGCAAGTGGGTTGACAGTGCCGGCGGTGCCACCTTCGACGACCTCGATCCGTTCACCGGGGACGTGGTGGCGCGCGTTGCTGCGGGGACGCGGGCAAACGCGCATCGTGCGGTCGAGGCCGCGGCGGACAGCTTCGCCTCCTGGTCGAAGGCGCCGCCAGCCGAACGCCAGCGTGTCTTCCTCAAGGCCGCGGACATCCTCGAGAGCCGCCGAGACGATGTGGTGTCGTGGCTGGCACGAGAGACGGGTTCCGGATTCGGCTTCGGCATGTTCCAGATGGGCTTTGTCCCCGGGTTGCTGCGTCAGGCCGCCGCCCTGGCCTACGCGCCGGTCGGCCAGATCCTCCCGTCCGATCTTCCCGGTGCCTTCGCCATGGGCATTCGCCGCCCGGTTGGCGTGGTCGCCGCCATCGCCCCGTGGAACGCGGCGTTGATTCTGTCGGCGCGGTCGATCAGCGCGCCGCTGGCGGCCGGCAACACCGTTGTTCTCAAGCCGTCGGAGGAGTCTCCCTATGTCGGCGGCGCCATCTGGGCCGAGATCTTTGCTGAGGCGGGATTGCCCGACGGTGTCCTCAACGTGGTCACCCACGAGCCCGGTGGCGCGGCGGCCATCGCCGACGAGTTCGTCGAGAGTCCGCAAGTTCGTCGCATCAACTTCACGGGGTCAACCGCCACGGGACGCAAGCTGGCCGAGGCGGCAGGAAGGAACCTGAAGCGGGTGGTGCTCGAGCTGGGCGGTTTCAACCCGCTCATCGTGCTGGCCGACGCCGACGCCCAGTCCGCAATCGACGCCGCCGCCTTCGGCGCCTTCCTCCACCAGGGCCAGATCTGCATGAGCGCGCGCAGGGTGATCGTCGAACGTCCCATTGCCGACCGGTTCCTCGATGGTCTCACCAAGAAGACGGCTGCCCTGCCCACCGGCGACCCCAGCAACCGCGGCACGGTCATCGGCCCGCTCATCAATGCGCACGCCCTCGAGACCGTGCAACGCCGGGTCGAGGATGCAGTGAGCCGCGGTGCGCGCGTACTCGCCGGCGGTCAGGTCGCCGATGGCTGCTACCAGGCCACGCTCATAACCGACGTCCCACCGGACTGCGAGCTCGCCACCATCGAGACCTTCGGTCCGGTGCTCGCCGTCGAGGTCGTCGACAGCTCAGCGGAGGCGCTCGAGCGCGCGAACGCCACGCGGTACGGACTCGCCGCAGGCATCTTCACCGCTGACGCGAACCGTGGCATGGCCATGGCTGACGGGATCGACGCCGGCATCGTGCACATCAACGACCAGCCCGTTCACGATGAGCCGCAGATGCCCTTCGGCGGCGTCAAGGACAGCGGTTGGGGGCGCTTCGGTGGCGCCTTCGCGCTCGACGAATTCACGGAACTCCGCTGGATCACCGTGCAGAGCGAACCGCGTCACTTCCCGTTTTAGCGGCCGCGGGTTGCCACCGATGGCTGACATCGTCACCCTGGCCGAGGCGGTCGCCACCCACGTCCACGACGGCGACACCGTCGCGCTCGAGGGATTCACGCACCTCATCCCGTCCGCGGCCGGGCACGAGGTGATCCGCCAGGGGCGACGTGGGCTGACCCTCGTCCGGATGACGCCGGACATCATCTACGACCAGATGATCGGTGCAGCATGCGCCGAGAAGCTCGTGTTCTCCTGGGGCGGCAACCCCGGGGTCGGCTCGCTGCACCGGTTCCGAGACGCGGTGGAGCACGGATGGCCCGCACCGCTCGCGCTTCAGGAACATTCGCACGCCGGAATGGCGGCCGCGTACGCCGCCGGCGCGGCGCGGCTGCCGTTCGCCGTGCTCCGCGGTTACGCGGGGACCGGACTGCCCCAGGTAACCACGTCGATCGCCAGCGTTACCTGCCCCTTCACCGGGGAGGTGCTCGCCGCCGTGCCCGCTCTGCGTCCGGACGTCGGGATCATCCACGCGCAGCAGGCCGACCCCGAGGGGAACGTGCAGCTCTGGGGTATCAGTGGCGTGCAGAAGGAGGTGGTTCTCGCGTCGGAGCGATCGATCGTCACCGTCGAGGAGATCGTGCCACGCCTGGAGGCGCGACCCGGCGCTGTGCTGTTGCCGTCGTGGGTGATCTCAGCGGTCTCGGTTGTGCCGGGGGGCGCTCACCCGTCATACGCGCACGACTACTACAGCAGGGACAACGGCTTCTATCGTCGCTGGGACACCATCAGCCGCGACCGCGACAGCTTCAATCGCTGGCTGCGCACGCACGTGTACGACACCACGGACGTCGCCGGCTATCACCGGGCCGTCGAACGCGAGAGGGTCGGCGCGTGAGCGTGGCTGCCGCCGAGAGGTACACGACCGACGAGATGATGGCGGTGGCGGCTGCCCGTCACCTCGACAACGGTACCGTGTGCTTCGTCGGGATCGGGCTTCCGAGCCAGGCGGCCAACCTCGCGCGGGCGACCCATGCGCCGCGCTGCGTCCTGATCTACGAGAGCGGGACGATCGGCGCCAAGCCGACGCGGCTGCCCCTGTCCATTGGCGATGGCGAGCTCGCCGAGACCGCTGACGCCGTCGTGTCCGTGCCGGAGATCTTCAGCTACTGGCTGCAGGCAGGCCGCATCAACCTCGGCTTCCTCAGTGCGGCACAGATCGACCGTTTCGGCAACCTCAACACCACTGTGGTCGGTGCGTACGACCATCCCACCGTCCGCCTCCCCGGTGCCGGCGGCGCGCCGGAGATCGCCTCATCGTGTCGCGAGACGCTGGTCATGCTGCGGCAGACACCGCGCACGTTCGTCGAGCAGCTCGACTTTCGCACCTCCGTAGGCTTCGGGGAGGGCCCGGGCTCTCGCGAACGCCTCGGGTTGCTCGGCGGCGGGGTGAGTGCCGTGGTGACAGACATCGGCATCCTCGAGCCCGACCCGCAGAGCTGTGAGCTGGTGCTGACCCACACCCACCCCGGCAAGAGCGTTGATGACGCGAGGGAGGCCACCGGCTGGGCGCTGCGCGTGTCTGACGCAGTTCGCGCGACGGATGCGCCGACAGACGCCGAGCTGACCGCGCTGCGATCGCTGCGGCACGCGGACGAGGAGTGGGCCGGCCTCCCCGGTGGCGCCGTATGAGGTCGACACACGTCGGCATCGTCGGCGCGGGTCCGGCCGGCCTGATGCTCTCGCACCTCCTGCACCGGGCGGGGATCGAGTCGGTGATCGTCGAGCAGCGCGACCGCGCCTACATCGAGGGCAGGGTCCGCGCGGGGGTGCTCGAGCAGGGGACCGTCGACCTTATGAAGGAGACCGGTGCCGCCGATCGGATGCTGCGTGAAGGCCTGGTCCACCATGGGGTGAACCTGCAGTTCCATGGGGTGCGCACGCGGATCGCGCTC
>CATPCA010000026.1 GCA_955652545.1 Candidatus Dormiibacterota bacterium | reverse complement strand
AGGTGAGGTCGACAGCCGAGCGAATGCCGCCATAGAAGTCGTCCTGGAACTGGCGCACCATGCCGAGGCTCGAGTTGTTGAGGATGAGCACGTTGACGTCGATGTTCTGCTCGACCATGGTGGCCATCTCCTGCATGTTCATGACGAATCCGCCTTCGCCACTGACGCAGAAGACCGTGGTGTCTGGGTTGGCGAGCTTGGCGCCCATCGAGGCCGGGAACGCGTAGCCCATCGTGCCGGTGCCCCCGGAGTTGAGGAACCGGCCCGGCTTGCCGTAGTCGAACCAGAGCGCGGCCCAGATCTGGTTGAGGCCGACGTCGGCGAGCACGATCGCCTCGTCGTGGCAGCGCGCGTACATCTCGGTGAGCACCTCCTGCGGCTGCAGCAGTCCGTTCCGGCGGACGAAGCGGATCGGGTGCTCCTCCTTCCACTGGTCGATGGTGGTGAGCCACTCGTGCTCGCGCTTGGGCTCGACAAGTGGCAGCAATGCATCGAGCGCGGTGGCGGCGTCGGCCACCAGCGACACGTGCGGCACGACGTTCTTGCCGATCTCGGCCGGGTCGATGTCGATGTGGACGATGTGCTCGACGCGGGGCGCGAAGGAGTCCAGCCGGGTGGTCACCCGGTCGTCGCCGCGCATCCCCACCATGATCAGCAGGTCGGCGTCGCACACCGCGCGGTTGGTGAAACCCGCGCCCATGAACCCCACCATCTGCAGCGCCAGGGGATCACGCAGCGGGAAGGCCCCGGTGCCGAGCAGGGTCCAGCCGGTGGGGATGTGGGCCCGATGGGCGAGCTCCATCACCCGCTCTTCCGCCCCGGAGATGACCACGCCACGCCCGATCAGCATCACAGGGCGCTTCGCCTCGGCGATCAGCTGGGCGATGCGGCGCAGCTTCTTGCCGTCGGGCTGCGGCGCTTGCTGGAACGAGCGCAGCCGCACCGGCTCCGTGGCCGGGCTGTAGCCTGTGGACGCCTGCTGCAGGTCCTTGGGGATGTCGATCAGCACCGGGCCGGGCCGGCCGGAGCGGGCCACGTGGAACGCCTCGTGGATCGTCGGGGCGATGTCCTCGACACGGGTGATCAGGTAGCTGTGCTTGGTCACCGACATGGTCGAGCCGATCACGTCCGACTCCTGGAACGCGTCGGTGCCCACCGCGGTGATGGCCACCTGGCCGGTGATCGCGATGACCGGCACCGAGTCCGCGTACGCCGTGGCCAGCCCGGTGACCAGGTTGAGTGCGCCCGGCCCGCTGGTCGCAAACACCACCCCGACAGCGCCGCGGCGGCTGCGCGCGTACCCGTCGGCGGCGTGGGCGCCGCCCTGCTCGTGGCGGACGAGCACGTGGTGCAGCTGCGGGTACGACGGCAGGTGCTGGTAGAGGGGCAGGTTGGCGCCGCCCGGGTACCCGAAGATCGTGCTCACCCCCTCGGCGAGCAGGCACTCGAACACGATCTCGGCGCCGGTGAGCACGCGCGGCTCAGGGTCCGGCTCGGGGAATTCGGGACCGGGGCGGGGCTGGATCACTTGTAGGTGCGGTGGATGGCGTCGCGGAAGAACTCGAATCCCTCGGCGCGGTACTGCGCGGAGGGAGCCCCGCCCGGGCGGCTGCGGAACTGCGACTGCTCGCGTTGGTGTCGCTCCATCGTCGAGGGCCGCTCCGCATCGCGGCCGTCGGGCCTCTGCATCGGTGCCTGTCGGTGTCCGTCGTCCATGTCCGTGCCTCCGTGTGTGTCGCGGGTAAAAAAGAAGGGCCCCCTCCGGAGAGGGGACCCTTTTTGGATCTGGATCTGGTCTGTGCCCTACGTGCGCACGCGCCGCGTCCGGAACCTCGAGGCCCCGCTCCCAATAAGGAGAAGGCCGACGAGTACGAGGACGACGACGAGCCGCTTGGTCATGTGGGCGGTAGCCTACGGGACGACCTGTGACACGTCAAGTACGAACGTGTGACGGTACGCAACTCGCCCCGGCTCACAGGTTCTTGCCACTATCGGCCAGAACGGGCTCAGCGTCTGGCACGGGCGACGTGATCGCTCCGTGTGAGGCGGATCCTACGGTCGCCGCGTACTTGGCGAGGGCGCCGTACGGGTATCGCGGCGGCGGGGCTGTCCAGTCGCGCAGCCGCTCCGCGAGATCGTCCGGCGTCACGTCGATGTCGATCCGGCGCGCGTCCACGTCGATGGTCACCACGTCGCCGTCCCGCACCGCCGCGATCGGGCCGCGCAGCGCCGCCTCGGGAGTGACGTGGGCCACCATGAACCCGTGGGTGGCGCCCGAGAAGCGCCCGTCGGTGATCAACGCCACCGACTCGCTGAGGCCGGCGCCGACCAGCACGCCCGTCACCGAGAGCATCTCGCGCATGCCGGGGCCGCCCACCGGGCCTTCGTAGCGGATCACCACGACGTCGCCCTCACGGATGGCTCCTGACTGGACCGCGGCAAAGCACGCCTCCTCGCCGTCGAAGACCCGGGCCGGCCCGCGGTGGTGGGTGCGCTCGTGCCCGGCCAGCTTGACGACGCACCCGTCCGGGGCCAGCGCGCCGCGGAGGATGGCGATGCCCCCACGCGGCTTGAGCGGCGAATCAGCCGGCCTGATCACCTCCTGACCGGTGGTCTCCTGCGCCGCCGCGGCGATCTCGCCGATGGTGCGGCCGTCCACCGTGGTGCAGCCCTCGTGGAGGATGCCGAGCTCCTGCAGGCGGCGCCCGAGCACCGCCAGGCCGCCGGCGGCGTGGACGTCGGCGGCCACGAAGCTCCCGCCCGGTCTGAGGTCGGCGAGGATCGGCGTCGCAGCGGAGATCCGGTCGAAGTCGGCGAGGTCGAGGCGGACACCGGCCTCCGCGGCGATGGCGAGCAGGTGGAGCACCGCGTTGGTGGAGCCCCCGCTGGCGGCGACGCAGGCGATGGCGTTCTCGAAGGCGTCCCGCGTGGCCAGCTGCCGCGGCCGCAGCCCGTTCCGCACGACCTCGACCGCGAGCGTCCCGGCGGCGGCCGCGGCGGCAGGCTTCTGTTCGTGCGCGGCCGGGATGTCGTTGGCGCCGGCCGGGCTGAGGCCGAGGAACTCCATCGCCGTGCTCATCGTGTTGGCGGTGAACTGGCCGCCGCAGGCGCCTGGCCCGGGGCACGCCGTCTCCTCGACGGCGCGCAGCTCAGCGTCGTCGACGCGACCCGCCGCGTGCGCGCCCACCGCCTCGAACACCTCCTGCAGGGTGATGTCACGGCCGCGATGGCGCCCAGCTGCGATGGTCCCGCTGTAGAGGATCACGCCGGGCACGTCGAGCCTGAGCAGCGCCATCGCCGCGGCCGGGATGGTCTTGTCGCAGCCGACGATCAGCACCAGGCCGTCGAACGAGTGCCCGCGAGCCACCAGCTCGATCGAGTCGGCGATCACCTCACGCGACACCAGCGATGCGCGCATCCCCTCGGTGCCCATCGACACGCCGTCGCTGACGGCGATGGTGTTGAACTCCATCGGGGTGGCGCCGGCCGCGCGGACGCCGGCTTTGACGTGCTCGGCGAGGGCGCGGTGGTTGAAGTTGCACGGCATCGTCTCGATCCACGCGTGCCCGACGCCGATGATCGGTTTGGCGAGGTCCTCAGCCGTGAAGCCGATGGCGCGCAGCATCGCGCGTGCGGGCGCGCGATCCGGCCCCTCGGTCATCGCCGCGCTCTGCCGCTTGCCGGCCTGCATGCCGTTGGCGCTCATGTGCGGCGGAAGTCTACCCACTGGGTTCGCGCTTGCCGATTTCTCGCCGGGATGGTAGGGTGCCGCCATGCAATTCGCGGCGCGTTTCTATTTTGATCGGCCAGCCCGCCGGCTGCCGAGGGCTCTTCAAGCCTAACGCGCAGTCGTCACCGAGGCTGGCTTTCATCAATGATGGGTCAGTCTCGCGAAGAGCCCGCGGAGTGACCCACACACTTCGCGGAGGACTCGTCAGGTGGTCATCGACTCACTGATTCCCAGCGCCACAGCTGGGGCGCGCTCGCGGTTGGTTGCGATCGGCAGCGTCCTCATCGGCGGCCCGGATGCGCCGGTGATCAGCGGTCCGTGCGCGGTGGAACCAGGCTACGTCGGCCATGCGCGCGCCGCCGCACGCGCCGGTGCAGCCGTGCTCCGCGGCTGCGTGTACAAGCCGCGCACGCAGCCTGAGGCCTTCCAGGGAATGGGCGCGGCCGGGTTCGAGCTGCTCGACGAGGCGCGCCGCCTCACCGGTCTGCCGGTCATCTCCGAGCCCCTCGAGGTGGAGCACACAGCGCAGCTGCAGCCCCATGTCGACGCGCTGATGATCGGCGCCCGCTCGATGCACAACACGCCGCTGCTCCGGAGCGCGGCGCGGTCGGGGCTGCCGGTCATCGTCAAGCGGGGGATGTCGGCCACCATCGACGAGTGGCTCGCCGCCGCCCGCTACGTCCTCCTCGAGGGCAATGACCAGGTGGTGCTGTGCGAGCGCGGCATCCGCACATTCGAGCCCGCGACGCGCAACACGCTCGACATCTCGTCGATCGCAGTTCTGCGTGACCGTACCGAGCTGCCCGTGATCGTCGACCCGAGCCACGCAGCAGGCCACGCGTCATGGGTTCCCGCGCTCGCCATGGCCGCGGTGGCAGCCGGCGCCGACGGGCTGCTGGTCGAGTCGCATCCCGACCCCGAGCACGCGCTCTGCGACTCGGCGCAGGCGATCACCTCGGCGAGCCTCGCCGCGATCGTGCGCGCGACCCAGCTGCTGGTGACGTCGGCGCGACCCTTGCCCGCGACGACCGTCGACCAGTGCCGCACCGCCATCGACGGCGTCGACACCGCGCTCGCCCAGCTGCTGGAGCGCCGAGCCACCCTGGTGGCGCGGGTCGAACGGATCAAGCTCGATGCCGGGGTGCCGATCCGCGACCGCCGCCGCGAGGCGGAGGTCACCGAACGCGTGGCGCTGCTGGCCCCACAGCTGGGCCACGCCGGCGCGGCCGCGGTCATGTCCGCGATCATCGACGCGTGCGTCGCCACCGCTATGGCGAGCGCATGAGCTCCGCAATCGGCGAGCGGCTGTGGGACGTCGCTGTCGAGATCGATGCCACCACCGCCATCGCTGGGGTCGCCGATGTGCTCGCGCAGGCGGGCATCAACATCAGCTCGATCTGCTCCGCCGGCGTCCGGTCACCGCTGACGTGTCACCTTCTCGTCGATGAAGCCGGCGGCCCGTCGGCAGCGCTGGCCGCCGCCGGTGTGGCGGCCCGAACCCGCCCGGTGGCAGTGTTCCAGTTGCAGAACAGGCCGGGGACGCTCGCCGCCGTCGCCGCCGCTCTGAACAATGCGGCCGTCATCGTGGACCTCATCTACCAGGCCACCGACCGCGGGCTCGTCATCGGCGCCGACGATCTCGACACGGTGGCCGCGGCCGTCGCGGAGTCGGGCCGGCTGACAACGAACACCAGGACAGCGGCGCGCAGGCTTCCGGCCTGAGCCGACGTGGCCTCACGATCAGCGAAAGACCGGCAAAGCAGGCGGCCATGCGCCTGTAGGCCGATCACGCCACTGTCGCCACCAGGAAGTCGACTGTCTGCCGCGCCACGCTGGCGACGTCCGGGCTGATCGCGCCGCCGCTGGGGATCAGCTCATGGGCGGCGTGGCTGACCTCGATGAGGGTGGCCCGGTCACCGGCGGCGGTGAGCCGGTCGCGCAGCTCGATGGACTGCGCCGGCGGGACCAGCGTGTCGGCGGCTCCCTGGATGATCAGGAAGGGCGGCGCCCCGGCACGGACGTAGGTGACCGGGGACGCGGCCGCGAGCGTCCCGTTCTGCGTGCCCCAGCTGAGCCGGAACACCACCTTCCCGATCGCGAGCGCCGTCGTGCTCCACCCGGGGGCGAGAAGGTCGATCGGCCCCCAGCAGTCCACCACCGCCGCCACAGAGCTCGACGCACCGGCGAATTGCCCGTTGTCCCAGGCCGGCACCTGTCCCGCGGACAGCGCTGCGAGGCTCACCAGCTGGGCGCCGGCGCTGTTGCCCATCGCCGCAAACCGGCGCGGGTCGACGCCCCAGTGGGTCGCGGTCGAGCGAAGGTACCGGATGGCGCAGCGGACGTCGATGATCTGCGCCGGCCACGGGTCCGCCGGCGCCAGCCGGTAGTTGACCGACGCAACCGCGAATCCCCGGCTCAGCACACCCGCCACCACCTGCCGTATCACCTGGCTCTGCTGGGCGATGCTCGAGTTGCCGAACGCCCACGAACCACCGTGCACGAAGATCAGCAACGGATGTTGGCCGGCACCGCCGGGTTCGTAGACATCGAGCGAGAGCGGTTTGCCACCGTCTGTGCAGTACGGAACCGTGACACGCTGCGGACCGGCCGGCGACGTGGGCACATT
>CATPCA010000025.1 GCA_955652545.1 Candidatus Dormiibacterota bacterium | reverse complement strand
CGGATGTGCCCTACGTCACCCTGCGGATGCTCGAGCACCCCGAGATCCCGCTGCGACTGCGCGCCCGGCGATACATGAACCTCGTGTTCAACCACCTCACCTGGACGACGCTGCCGATGCTCCTCCTCTTCGGCGGATCCCTGCCCGCGCTGATCGACCTCGATTACAGCCTGTCAACTGAGGCGTCGATCATCGGCATTGCAACCGCGGTGATCCTCACGCTCACGCTGGTCAACACGATCGTGCTCATCAAGGTGGACGCGGCGATGTGCCCCAAACCGGATGACTGGAAGTGGTGGCGACGACGGTACGCGGAGCTGCAGCTGTTCCTCTACCCGGTGGTCGGGCTGGCCCTCAGCGTGATCCCCGCCCTCGAGGCGCAGACGCGGCTGATGTTCGGTGCGTACCTCGAGTACACGGTGACCGAGAAGGAGTGATCCCTGGAGCTGCGTCTCAGGCGGCGCGCCGGCGGTCCCGCCGGTCCGAGCCCGACGCGTTGCCCCAGGTGACACTGCCGTTCGGCCACACCATTGCGGTCGTCTTCGCGGGGCGTTCCAGCACCACCTCGCCGCCGCTCACGTACACCGGCGTGCCACGTTCGCGCGACAGGAGACGGGCGCGGTTGAAGACGTCTGGGGTGCTGGCAAGCTGGGGTCGCATGGCGGTTCCTCGGACGGGCGGAATGGTTGACCGGTCACCCATCAGCCTACCGCGTCGAGGCCGCCGGCAAACGCCCCGGTGCTGCGCTGTCACCTCGACGGCTTCCTCACCGTCCGGAGGCAGACGTCGTTCGGCGGGGAGATTCCGAGGACGGTGAAGGGGACCGTCGCGGTCCAGTGCTCGATGACCCAAGCCGCCGCCGCGTCGGAGTAGAAGTCGCGGCAGAGGCGCTCCGCCGCTGCCGGGTCCTCGAAGTACAGGCTGTCATTGCCGGCGGCGCTGAGGTGGACAAACCCACGTTCGCGGAACCACTCCGGCCGATCGGGCCAGATGACGGCGATCTCGCCGCCGTCGCGCACGATCCGTTCCATCTCAGCCAGCGCCGGCTCGCCACCGACCGGCGCCTGGCTGGTCAGCGACGAGCACGCCACGGCCATGTCCACGGAATCGTCGTCCAGGGGCAGGGCGTCGAAGCTGCCGCGCCGCACCTCGACGTTGGCGATGCCCGCCTCGCTGAGGTGGAGCTCGAGCCTGCGCAGCAGTGGCGGAACCTCGTCGACAGCCACCACGCGGGCGGCGCGGCGGGCGGCGAAGAGGGTGAACCGGCCGGCTCCGGCACCGACGTCACAGACGGCGAGTCCCTCGAGGTTGAGGGCGTCGAGGATCCGCGGATGGATTCTTTCGCCGGCAACGAGCTCCTCGTAGGCGCGCGGGTCGTGCCAGTAGAGCAGGGGCCAGAAGAGGCGGCTGACGACTGTCCGACGGGCGCGCTCGACCTCGCCGCGGTGAGCACGCGTACCCAGGGCCGTGGTGAACTCGCCCCGCGAGCGGGGTGGCAGCGCGGCCACCACCCGGTCGGCGAGAGCCCGCTCCTCGCCCTGGAGAGCCGTGCCCAGCAGGCGCGAGCTCACACCGGCCTCACCCGGCTGCAGGAACACCCGCAGCGCCTCGTCGTCAAAGCTGCCCAGATGGCTCAGCACGAACTCGCGGGCACGCGGAGGTGCCGCGTCCGTCAAGCCGCTCCCGAGCGGGCAAGCACGCCCCCCTCGCGCAGCTCCGCAATGTAGCTGCGCAGCCCATCCTGCCAGGGTGGCATCGGCGCCTCGCCGAGCAGCCGGCAGGCCCGGTTGTCGAGGACGGAGTAGGCCGGACGCGGAGCGCGGGTGGGGTACCCCGCGGTGGTGATCGGCGCCATGTCCGCCTCGATGCCGGCCGCCGCAAAGATCTCGGTCGCGAAGCCATGCCAGCTGGTAGCCCCGGCGTTGCTGACGTGGAACGTGCCGGGAACGTCGCGTTCGATGAGGCGGAGCACGCGGGGTGCGAGGTGACCGGTCCAGGTCGGGCCGCCCAGCTGGTCGGTGACGACCCGGAGCGGGCCGGCCGCGGCGGCCGCGAGCATGGCGAGCACGAAGTTGGGGCCGTTACGACCGTAGAGCCAGGACGTCCGGATCACCTGGTGACGCCTGGCGATGTT
Source organism: Candidatus Dormiibacterota bacterium (assembly GCA_955652545.1). The sequence continues at coordinate 3,181 of CATPCA010000025.1, read as the reverse complement.
GCGCACCTCGTTCTCGCCGGCGAGCTTGGTGACGCCGTACGCGGATAGCGGCGCCGGCTGCTGCCACTCGTCGATCGGCACAGGCCCCGTGCCGTCGAAGACGTAGTCGGTGCTGATGTGCACGAGCAGGAGATTGCGTCGCGCGCAGGCCGCGGCCAGGACACGCGGGCCGATGGCGTTGCTGAGGTAGGCGCCATCGAGGTCGTCCTCCGCGGCGTCGACCTTTGTCCAGGCTGCGCAGTTGACGATCACCTCCGGGTCGCTGGCCTCGATGGTACGTGCCACCCCATCCGGGTCGGCGATGTCGCAGTCGTCGCGGCCCGTCGCGTCGACATGGTGACCAGCCGCGCGCGCAGCGTCCTGGAGCTCGCGCCCCAGCTGGCCGTTGCCACCGGTGATGAGAATCCTCACGGACCGGTTAGGTGGGTCGATGACAGCGGCTGGTAGTTGCGCGAGTAGAACTCCCAGAACTCACCGGACTTCAGAGGCCGCCACCAGGCCCCGTTGTCGCGGTACCAGTGCGCGGTGCGCCTGATGCCCTCATCCAGCGCCACCTCCGGCTCCCAGCCCAGCCCGCGGAGCTTGCGTGTGTCGACCGCGTATCGTCGGTCGTGGCCGAGCCGATCGCGCACGTGCTGCTTGAGCGTGTCCGGCTTGCCGAGCGCGCTGAGGATCAGGTCGGCGACCTGGTGGCCGTTCGTCTCGCCGCCGTACCCGATGTTGTAGTCCTCGCCGGGGACTCCGCGGCGAAGGGCTGTATCGATGCCGCGCACATGGTCGGTGACATGGAGGTAGTCGCGCACCGCGCCACCGTCGCCGTAGATGGGCAGCGGCTGATCATCGATCGCGTTGGTGATGAACAGCGGGATGATCTTCTCGGGATACTGGTACGGCCCGTAGGTGTTGGACCCGCGCGTGGTGATCACCGGCACGCCGTACGACTCCCGGTACGCCCAGGCCATCATCTCGCCGCCGGCCTTGCTCGCCGAGTACGGACTGCGCGGCCGCAACGGATCGCCTTCGGCGCTGTGGCCCGTGGCGATGTCGCCGTACACCTCATCGGTCGATACCTGCAGGAAGCGCGAGTGCTCAGCGCGTCGCGCCGCGTCGAGCAGGACGAAGGTGCCATACACGTCGGTCTGGATGAACTGACCGGGTGCCTCCAGGGAACGGTCGACGTGCGACTCAGCGGCGAAGTTGACGATTGCGTCGACCTCACCGGCGAGCTCGCCGACGGTGTCCGCGTCGCAGATGTCGCCGTGGACGAAGCGGAACCGCGCATCGCCTGCCACCGGGTCGAGGTTGCGCAGATTGCCCGCATAGGTCAGCTTGTCGAGCACGACGACGCTGTCCTCTGGGTGCGCCTGGACGGTCTGGCGCACGAACTCGCTGCCGATGAACCCGGCGCCCCCGGCGACAAGAAGCCGCATCTCAGATGTTCTCGATGCGCCAGTCGAAGCCGATGCGGGTGTCGTTCCACGCGATCCGGCCCTCATCGGGAGCTTGTGGCGCGTATGGCTCGGTGACGTAGTACACGAGGTGCACGTCTGCCAGCCCGAGCACCTGGTAGCCGTGCGCCACCAGCGGCGGTATCGCCACCATGCGCGCCGCGTTCTCGCCGAGGATGAGCGTCTGAACAACGCCTGATGTCGGCGAGTCGGGGCGCAGGTCGACGAGCACCACGCGTGCGTTGCCGAGCACGATATCCCAGTAGTCCCACTGCTTCTTATGCCAATGGAAGGCCTTGATCAGCTCCGGGGGGTTGCCCCCGCGCGCGTAGACCAGGCTACGCGACATCTGCGCGAAGGTCTGGTCGGGCAAGAACGGCTTCCCGTCATCGTCCACATCACCGCGCTTGAGCTGCTCGATGAAGAAGCCGCGCTGGTCGACGTGCTTGATGAAGGTCTTGACCTGGACGTCGTGGATGCGGCCGAGTCGCTCGCTGATCGGGGTGGTGGCCATCCGCGCCAGCGCGTCCTCAATCTCGGGCGTGGTCTGCATCCAGGCCATCAGCGCAACTCCACGCGACTGTGATCGCCAATCATCAACTTGAATGCCCGTGGCCGTAGCGGGGAGCGCCCGATGTGACACTCCTTGCCGATGAGCGAGGACTCAATCTTGCCCTCCACGTCCTCGATGACAGTGTTCTCGAGGACGATGCTGTGCTCGAGCTCAGCGTTCCGCACTGTACAGCCGTGGTAAATAGATGTGTAGGGACCGATGTACGCATCGTCGATGTGGGTGTTCTCGCCGATGATCGCCGGTCCGCGCACGGTGCAATTCTCCAGGGTGGCGCCCTTCTCAAGGATCACCTTGCCGTCAAGGCGCACGCCCGACCCGATGGTGCCTTCAATGCGAGGGGGCAGGTCGTCGAGGACGATGCGGTTCGCCTCGAGCATGTCCTCGAGGCGCCCCGTGTCCTTCCATGTTGCGATCATCGCCTCGTGCGGCTCGACGATGAGGTGAGGTTCCACCCGCGCCCCGGTGTCGATCATCCTCTGGATCGCATCGGTGATCTCCAGCTCTCCACGTGCTGAGTACTCGATCGAGTCGATGGCCCTGAACACCGTGTGCTTGAACAGGTAGACACCCACCAGGGCCAGGTCGCTCTTGGGCTCGTCGGGCTTCTCGACCAGTCGCGTCACCGACCCGTTGTTCAGCTCCGCGACGCCGAAGTGCTGCGGCTCGGGCACCCGCGCCAGGAGGATCAGAGCGTCGGGATTGCTCTCGGTGAAACGCTGCACGATGGGGACGATGCCCTGCCGGATGAGGTTGTCACCGAGATACATCACGAACGAATCGTCACCGAGATACGCGCGTGCGGTGAGCACGGCGTGGGCAAGTCCTAACGGGGCCGGCTGATTGATGTACGTGATTCTCGCGCCGAAACGGGCGCCATCTCCCACCGCGCCCTCAACCTCGGCCGCCGTCTCGCCCGTGATGATGCCGATGTCAGTGATGCCGGCGGCCACGATCGCCTCGATGGCATAGAAGAGAATCGGCTTGTTGGCGATCGGCACCAGTTGCTTGGCCGAGGTGTGTGTGATGGGACGCAGCCGCGTGCCCTTGCCGCCGCTCAGAATCAGTGCCTTCACGCGGACAATACTACACAGGCCCGTGCGAGGTGAACTCGACCGCACCGTCTGCCGAATCGGGTTACGCTGTCATCGGTATGGATGCG
>CATPCA010000024.1 GCA_955652545.1 Candidatus Dormiibacterota bacterium | reverse complement strand
ATGGTGTAGAGGAGCTTGGGCCGGCGCGTTGTGCACAGCTGCTCGAAGGCGTCGACGTCGATGCCTTCGTTGTCCATGTGGATCCCCTGGACATCGGCTTCGAAGCTGCGAAAGCCATCAATGGCACCGAGGTACGTCGGCGATTCGACGGCGACCACGTCGCCGCGGTCCACCAGCGCCTTGCCGAGCAGACCGAGGGCGTCGATGTTCCCGCTGGTGACCATCAGCTCGCCCGCCACCGGACGTCGCCCTTCGGTGTGCTCGAGCCGATCGCCTAAGACGGCCCGAAGGCCGGGCAGACCGGGAGTGGGGGAGTACTGCAGCGCCACCGCCGGGTCATCGCGGAGCAGCGCGCCGCAGAGTTCCTCGAGGACGCCCACCGGGAAGGTCTGAGGATCGGGCAGGCCGCCGGCGAAGCTGATCAGGTCGGTGCCGGCGCCGAGAGCGAGGATGGCGGCGAGCTCACCGCTGGCGCCCTCGGTGCGACGGGCGAAGGCCGGCCTGATGCCGGCTGTGGAGGCGGTGGACATCAGCAGGCTCCTTGGCTGCGACGGCTTGACAGTGAACGATGCGAGCGGCAGACTTTCGGGCCGGAAGTCAGGCGCATGACAAGGGATGGTGGCTGAGTGCCGAGCGATTGGCAAGTCCGCGCTGCCGGGAGGCTAACGCATGCCTGACACCGCCGCGCCTCTGGCGGGCGTCGCCGAGGTGGTTGCACGCCAGGCGCGACCGGCCGTGCTCGACGCGGTTGACCTGGAGATCCTCCAGCTTCTCGCCGGCGACGCCCGGAGGTCCCGACGGAGCCTGGCGCGCACCTTGCGCATGTCGCCTCCCGCGGTCGGCGAGCGCGTCTCCCGGCTGGAGCGAGCAGGGGTGATCCGGGGCTACACGATCGAGGTCGGATGGCCTGAGGCGGGGTTCCCCGTGACCGTCTTTCTCACCATCACGGCCGTGCAGGGTCAGTCGCTGGCGCCCGTCATCGAGGCACTCCGCGAGTTGCCTGAAGTCACCGACGTCACACTGGTCACGGGTGCCATCGACCTGCTCGCTCGGCTTGTGGTGCGCGATCACAACCACCTTCGGCAGTTGCTGCTCGAGCGCGTCTGGCAGATCACCGGCGTGCAGCGCACCGAGACGCTGGTGACCCTGGCAGAGATGCAACCCAAGCAATTCGCCATCCGGCTTCTCGAGTCCATGAGAGTCGCGCTCGACAGCCGCGCACAGCAGGGAGGGGCGGCGTGACCCGCTACGACGCGAAGGTGGCAAACCAGGGCGTGGGCATTCCAGGTTTCGTGGGGCGCCACGGCCTGCACACCGAGCAACAGCTCGAGGCGGTCAAGAAGGTGACCACGGAGATCCGTGAGAAGGACCTGCGCACGGTGCGGATGGTGATCGTTGATCAGCACGGCATTCCGCGGGCCAAGTTCCTCTCGGCGGAGGCAGCGCTGGCGGCGATGAGCAGTGGCGCCGACTTCTCAGGTGCCATCTACAGCCTCGACACCGCCAACAGCGTGTTCCCACAGGCGTTCGCTGCGGGCGGCGGCTTCGGCATCGAGGACTTCACCGGTTTCCCGGACGTTGTCATCGTGCCCGACCCCGAGACGTTCCGCGTCTTGCCGTGGGCCGATCGCACCGGCTGGATTCTGTGCGACGTGTACTTCAGCAACGGCAAGCCGGTACCACTCGATGGGCGCGCGATCATGCGCGAGCAGCTGCGACGGCTGCACGACGCCGGCTATGGCTACACCGCCGGTCTCGAGGTTGAGTTCTACATCGTGCGGCTCGTCAATGAGCGCATCGGCCTCGACCAGACCGGTGCCCCGCCACCACCGCCGGTTGTCGACGTTTTCGAACAGGGTTATCAATTTCTCTCCGAAACGCGCCTCGACGGCCTGGAGGAGACGTTGCGGGCGCTGCGCGATGGCCTGTACGAGGTCGGCGTCCCGCCCAGGTCGATGGAGGACGAGTGGGGCCCGGGGCAGATGGAGTTCACGGTTGCTCCCTTGGATGGCCTCACACCGGCCGACGCGATGATCATGTTCCGCAGCGCGATCAAGTCGATCTGCCGCCGCCGCGGACTGCTGGCCAGCTTCATGTGCTGGCCCGGACTGCCCAACTTCTTCCCCTCCGGCTGGCACCTCCACGAGTCCCTCATCAAAGTCGGCAGCGGAGAGAACGCCTTCGTCTCTCCGACGGAGATGCTCTCCGACGTGGGCCGGCACTTCGTCGGCGGCATCCTCGAACACGCCAAGCCGATGACCGTCTTCACCACCCCGACGGTCAACGGCTACGGGCGCTTCCGCCCGTATTCGTTCGCGCCCGACCGCATCGGCTGGGGCCTGGAGAACCGCGGAACGATGGTGCGCGTGCAGGGAGGCGCCGGTGACACGGCCACCCACATCGAGAACCGCCTCGGCGAGCCGGCCGCCAACCCATACCTGTACATGGCGGCGAACATCGCTGCGGGCCTGGACGGGCTCTGTCGCTGAGTGGAGCCGCCGCCGCCGGTCACGTCGGATCCGTACGCACAGGAGGCAGAACCACTGCCCACGTCGCTGGGAGAGGCGATCACGGCACTGGAAGGGGACTCGATGTTCCGGCGCGCGTTCGGGGACGCGTTCGTCGACTACTACCTGATGATGAAGCGCGCGGAATGGGCGCGCTACCGGGAGGCTGTCGCCGAAAGGCCTCCGCCGGAAGGCAGCGTGGTGTCCGACTGGGAGATGCGCGAGTACTTCGAGGTCTATTGATGACGCTCCAGCACGTCGTGCTCTTCTCCTTCCCGCAGGACCTGTCCGTGCCGGAGTACGACGACATGAAGAGACAGGTGGCCTCGTGGCCGGAGGCGATCGGGGGCATGTCACGCCTGCGCTTCGGCGCGGACCTCACCGGCGCGCGCACCAACGGGTACAGCCGGCTGCTGTACATGGAGTTCGCCGGGCCCGATGAGCTCAAGAGGTACCAGCAACATCCCGTGCACCAGACATTCCATCGCTGGATCCTGGAGCGGAACTGCACACCCTTGGCATTCGACTACTTCATGGACGAGAACACCGTGCTCATCCCCGAGCACGATAGCTAGACAGGAGGAGAGGCCATGGCTGTGACACGCGGGCCAGAACCAGTGCTGGCCGCAGGGCCAGGAGTCGTCACCGGCAAGGACACGCTGGCGAAAGGCGCTCTCAGCACCTGGGACGCCGTCGCGATCTCGGTGTCCGTCATCGCGCCGGGGATGGCAATGCTCCTCAACGTGCCCGGCGTCGCCATCGTGGCCGGCGGCTCGACACCGCTCGCATTTTTGCTGGGCGGAATCGGTGTCCTCGCGCTGGCCTTCGTCGTGATCGGCTTCACGCGGCGGATGGCCTCGGCCGGGTACGCATACACGTACGCCTCGCGGAGCATCGGCAAGGAGGGCGGTTTCGTCGCCGGTTGGCTCTACGCCTTCGGTTTCGCCTGCTTCGTCCCCATGACCATGGCTGGAGTGTCCGGCCTCTTCATCGACCTGCTCGGGCTGGACAAGAAGTACTGGTTCCTCTTCTTCCTCATCGGGATGGCCCTGCTCGTGGCGCTGTCGATCATCCGTATCAAGGTCACCACCAGCGTCCTGTTGCTGGTGGGCGCAGTCACCGTCGCGGCCATCCTCATCGTGGACCTGGTCGTGGTCGGCAAGGGCGGCCACGACGGCAACACACTGCAACCGTTCACCTTCGGGCATACGGTATCGGGTGGGTTCAACGGCGTGTTCTACGGGATCATCCTGGGGGTCACGTCGTACATCGGTTTCGAGACCGCTGCTGACTTTGGCGAGGAGACCGCCAACCCGCGTCGCTCGATTCCCATCGCGATCATCGCAGCCACCGGCTTCGCGATCGTGTTCTACCTGTTGACCACGTACGCGCTGACGGTCGGCTTCGGCGTGGCCAACGGCGCAACCTTCGGCGGTGACCCCTTCGCCCTCAAGACAATCGCCAGCACGTTCGTGGGCGGTGGCTTTGGCACGCTGGTGGAGATCGGCGGCATGCTCTCTGCCTTCATCGTGTGTCTGGCCTGCGCAACCGCCGTCGCACGGACCCTGTTCGCGAT
>CATPCA010000023.1 GCA_955652545.1 Candidatus Dormiibacterota bacterium | reverse complement strand
TGAACAGACCACGCAGCCGAGACGGCGCGACCCTCACGCGTGCTCCAGGCGGTAGCCGGCGCCGCGCACGGTGACGATGCGCACCCCGGAGTCGGGCAGCTTGGCGCGGAGGCGGCTCAGGCGCACGTCGATGGCGTTGCTGCCGAGCGGGTCGGTCTCGTCGCGCCACGCCTGCTGGGCGATGCTGTTGCGGTCGACCACCTGGGGAGCCCGGCGCATCAGAAGTTCGAGGATGTTGAACTCGGTGGCGCTGAGGTGCACGGAGCGACCATGGGCGGTGACCTCGCGACGGCTGGGGTCGAGCTCGAGCCCGCCGCGCACCAGCGTCGCGCTGTCGGTGCCCGGTGGTCGTCGTTGCAGGGCGCGGATGCGAGCGAGCAGCTCGCCGAAGTCGAAGGGCTTGACCAGGTAGTCGTCGGCACCGGCGTCGAGTCCCTCGATGCGGTCGGCGGTCGTGTCGCGGGCTGTCAACATGAGCAGCCGCGTCGGCCGTTTCTCACGCCGTACCCAGGCGACGACGTCGACGCCCGACGTGCCCGGCATGCGCCAGTCGAGAATCGCGACGTCGTACTCGTAAAAGCGCAGCTGGGCAATGGCGTCGTCGCCTCGCGACACGGCGTCGACGAAGAACCCGTGGTCCTCGAGGCCCTGCGTCAGGACCTTGCGCAGGCCGGGATCATCCTCTGCCACCAGGATGCGCACAGTCAGCCCGTCCAAGGTTGGTTCATGTCGTTCGAGGATAGGCCAGAATGCGCCCGAATCTACCCGAGGCACCTTGCGCTTGGGTGACACGGGAGGTTCGGGAGATGCGCACTCACCCCCTACAATTCGCCCCCGTGGAGCACGCCGGGCGCGAGACGCAGACGTGGATCGTCACCGGCATGAGCGGCGCGGGCAAGGCCACCGCCCTGCGTGCCCTCGAGGCCGCCGGCATCGCCGGTATCGACAACCTCCCGGTGCCGCTCCTCGACGCCTTCACATCAGCCCACCGCACACACCCCGCGGTCGCGGTCGTCGACGCCAGGCGCGGCGATGAGCTGACCGGCATCGAAGCCATCACCGGCGTTGGCGTGGTGTTCCTCGACGCGCCCGACTCAGTGCTGATCCGCCGGCTTGCCGACAGCAGCAGGCCGCATCCGTGCGCCTCCGCAGGAATGGGCCAGGCGGCTGTGAGCGCCGAGCGCAGCCTGCTGGTTCCGCTGCGCGCCGCAGCCGACGTGGTCATCGACACTGGCACGATGACCGATGCCGAGCTCGCCGACCGGATCCTCGAGGTGGTGGCACCAGGCCAGGGCGGCGCTGCCGCCTTCCGCTGCACGGTGTCGTCCTTCGGCTTCAAATATGGGCCGGAGGCCGAAGCAGACTGGGTCATCGACAGCCGGATCCTGCCAAACCCGTTCTGGGAGGCCGAGCTGCGCCCGCTCACCGGGCTCGATGCGCCGGTTCGCGACTTCGTGATGCGACATCGTGAGTCCGAGGAGCTCGTCGAGCGCAGCGCTGCCTTGCTTGGGTGGGTCATCGACGTGGCACAGCAACGGGGTCGCAGGGCTGCGCACATCGCTGTGGGCTGCACGGGAGGACGCCATCGCTCGGTGGTCATCGCCAGTGAGCTCGCCGCGCGGCTGGGAGGGACCGACGTGGAGGTCGACCTCCGCCACCGCGACGTGCATCGACCCGACCCGCGCTGAGCCGGGTGTGCGGATGAAGGGCGGCTCGTTCACGGAGAGCGTCGTTGCCGAGCTCGCCCCCCACCTGCCGCCCCTGCCTCACTGCCGGGCGGCGCTGCTCGAGGGGATGAGCCTGACCGGCGACGCCGCGATCGGGCCCGCGACCATCGAGACCCCGCGCGCGGTCGCCGCGAGGTGCGCTGTCGCCGTCCTGCACGCCGACGGCAGCGGAGGTCACGCCGTCCGTGTCCGCGCCGCCCGGCGAATGCGCTACCGGGTCGAGCTGCCGAGCGGCGGCCCACAGGCGGGGGACGGCAACTGCTGCCGGCGGAGCCGGCTGCGCGGGGCGTTTCTCGCTCTCGGATCGGTGAGCGCACCGGGCCGCCCTCCCCACCTCGAGATCCCTGCCCGCCATGGGCCGGCGGCGGCACGGCTCGCGGCCGACTTCGCCGCCCTCGAGGTCACGGCCACGGTCCGGGTGAGACGCCGGCGCCCGGTGGTCACGGTGCGGTCCGCCGCCGGCGTCGGTGCTGCGCTCAGCTCGATCGGTGCCCAGGGCGGGCGACTGGCCTACGAGGAGGGGCGCGTGGTTCGCGACGTCCGCGCCGGCGTGAATCGCACCCTCAACGCTGAGACAGCCAACCTGCGTCGCAGCGTCGACGCCGCGGTCCGCCAGCTCGACGCCATCACGCGGCTGGGCGCCGACCCGGTTCGCTGGGAGGCGCTGCCGCCCGCGCTGCGTGAGGCTGCGCTGCTCCGCCGCACGCACCCGGACGCCTCGCTGTCGACCCTCGCCGAGGCGGCCGCGATCAGCCGGCCGGCAATGGCCGGGCGTCTCCATCGATTGCTCGACGCGGCGCAGTTCTGAACAGCGGCGGTGGCGCCGACCCCGGTGGTACTGTCGGTGGCGCGTTCGGACACAGTGAACTGGTCACGTCAATCGAGGAGAGAATCGCGCATGGCTGTCAAGGTTGGCATCAACGGCTTCGGCCGCATCGGCCGGAACGTCTACCGGGCAGCCCGCGAACGCAATTCAGAGCTCGAGATCGTTGCCGTCAACGACCTCTGCGACGCTGCCACTCTTGCCCACCTCCTCAAGTACGATTCCATCCTCGGCCGATTCCCCGGGTCGGTGAGCGCGGACGGCGACCACATCAACGTCGACGGAGACAAGGTAGCGGTCCTCGCGGAGCGTGACCCGCAGCGGCTTCCCTGGGGTGACCTGGGCGTCGACATCGTCATCGAATCCACGGGCTTCTTCACCGACGGCGCCAAAGCGCACGCCCACGTCGACGCCGGCGCCCGCAAGGTGATCATCTCGGCGCCGGCGACCAACGAGGACATCACCGTCTGCATGGGCGTCAACCACACCGCCTACAACCCCGCAGAGCACCACGTGGTCAGCAACGCGTCCTGCACCACCAATTGCCTGGCACCGGTCGCCAAGGTTCTCAGCGAGAGCTTCGGCATCGAGAGCGGTCTGATGACCACCGTTCACGCCTACACCACCGACCAGGTGATCCTCGACGCTCCGCACAAGGACCTGCGCCGTGCCCGAGCCGCGGGGCTGTCGATCATCCCGACCTCCACCGGCGCTGCCAAGGCGATTGCGCTGGTCATGCCCGAGCTCAAGGGCAAGTTCCATGGCGCGTCCCTGCGTGTCCCGGTCAGCGACGTCAGCCTGGTCGATCTCACCGTGACGCTGTCCAAGTCGGTCACCGTCGACGACGTCAACGGCGAGTTCCGTGAAGCTGCCGACGGCTCGCTCAACGGCATCCTCGCCGTCTCCGAAGAGGCGCTCGTCTCCATCGACTTCCTGCACGACAGCCATTCCTCGACCGTCGACGCCCCGTCGACGATGGTCATCGGCGACACCATGGTCAAGGTGCTCGCCTGGTACGACAACGAGTGGGGCTACTCCTGCCGGGTCGTCGACCTGGCGGAGCACATCGCGGGCCGGCTCTGATCCCGGCGCGATGACCAAGGCGACCATCGACGACGTCGACGTCGCCGGCAGGCGAGTGCTGCTGCGCGTCGACTTCAACGTGCCTCTGCGCGACGGCCAAATCGGCGACGACCGGCGAATCCGCGCGGCGCTGCCGACCATCGCCAGCCTCCGTGAGCGTGGCGCGCGAACGATCATCGTGACCCACGTGGGGCGCCCCGGAGGGAGGCCAGATCCGGGCCTGAGCGTCACACCAATCGCGCGTCGCCTGGGTGAATTGCTCCATGCCAACGTGGCGGTGGCCGGTGATGTCGTCGGGCCGTCAGCGCGCGCACTGGTCGACGGCCTGCGTGACGGCGACGTCGGCATGCTCGAGAACGTCCGCTTCGAGCCGGGCGAGGAGGCCAACGACCCCGGCCTCGCAGCCCTGCTCGCCTCCTTCGCCGACGTGTTCGTCAACGACGCGTTCGGCGCAGCGCATCGTGCCCACGCGTCGACGGAGGGCGTCGCCCGTCGCGTTCCCGCTGTTGCCGGTCACCTGATGGCGCGCGAGTTGGAGGTGCTGGGCGCCGTTCTTCAGAGTCCGAGACGGCCGCTGGTCGCCATCCTCGGCGGGGCCAAGATCTCCACCAAGCTCGGCGTGCTGACCAACCTGTTGGATCGTGTCGACGCGCTCTACCTCGGTGGCGCGATGGCCTCCACCTTCTATCGTGCTCAGGGCCGGTCGACGGGTCGCTCGCTCGTCGAGGAGGACCAGGTGGCCGTGGCGCGCGACCTCCTCGCCTCACCAGCAGGTCACAGGCTGGTTCTTCCCGCCGATGTCATCGTCGCGGACGAGGCGAGGGGCGGCGCCGCCACGCAGACGGTGTCGTGGGATGCGATCCCCGACGATCGCATGGTGGTCGACGTGGGCCCGCAGGCGGTGGCCGCGATGGTCAGATCGTTCCGTGACGCGGGCACTGTGGTCTGGAACGGCCCGCTCGGCATCTACGAGGTCGAGGACTTCGCGCGCGGCACTCGCGAGGTGGCGCGCGCGCTCGGCGACAGCGCGGCCTACAGTGTCATCGGCGGCGGCGACCTCGGCGCCGCGGTCAAGGACGCCGGAGTTGCCGACATGGTTGACTTCATCAGCACGGGTGGTGGCGCCACACTGGAGTTCCTCGAGGGCAAGACGCTTCCCGGCGTGGCGGCGCTGCGAGACCGCGAGGCCGTCGCGGGGTGAGCCCGTCGTCGCGCCTGCCCATGGTGGCCGGCAACTGGAAGATGAACACGACAGTTGAGCAGGGTGTCGCCCTGGCCCTCGCGGTCGCCGACCGATGCGGTGCACAGACCGGAGTTGAGGTCGCGATGCTTCCCCCTTTCCCGCACCTCGTCTCGGTGCGCCAGGCGCTGGGCGAGACACCGTTGTTGCTCGGCGCGCAGGACCTGTTCTGGGAGGAGACGGGCGCGTACACGGGCGAGGTCTCCGCGGCAATGCTGGCCGACTGGTGTGACATCGTGCTCGTCGGGCATTCCGAGCGCCGCCACCTGTTCGGCGAGACGGATGAACAGACGGGACGCAAATTCGCCGCCGGCCTGCGTCACGGTTTGCGGGTGATCGTCGCCGTCGGCGAGACCGACAGCGAGCGAGACGCCGGCGCGACCTTCGCCGTCGTCGACCGGCAGCTCGATGCGGCCCTGGCCGCCGTCGACAGCACTCCGCCCGTGCCCTCATGGTTGATCGCGTACGAGCCGGTGTGGGCGATAGGCACCGGCCGGACCGCGACGCCCGACCAGGCGGCCGAGGTGTGCGCGCACATCCGCGAGCACGTGTCCCACCGCACCGGCGGCGATTCGCCGCGGGTTCTCTACGGCGGCAGCGTCAGCGCCGGCAACGCGCCGGAGCTATTCGGCCGGCCGGAGATCGACGGCGGCCTGATCGGCGGAGCCAGCCTCGACGCTGACCTGTTCGCCACC
>CATPCA010000022.1 GCA_955652545.1 Candidatus Dormiibacterota bacterium | reverse complement strand
CTTCTACGAGCAGGTGCAGATGAGCGGGGTGGTGCCGATGGTGGCGGCGATGCTCGGACCCTGCGCCGCCGGCACCGCGTACATCCCGGGACTTGCCGATTTCGTGCCCATGGTCAAGGACACCAGCAGCATGTCATTGGGCGGCGCGCGGCTGGTGAAGGCAGCCACGGGCGAGGAGACCACCGACCACGAAATGGGTGGCAGCCAGGTGCACTGTTACGTCAGCGGCGTCGGTGACATCGAGGTTGCCGACGACCGCGAGTGCATCACCACCGTCCGTGAATTCCTCTCGTTCCTTCCGTCCCACAACGGCGAGAGCCCTCCGCGTCGCGCCGGCGAGGACCCGCGCGACCGTCGCATCGATGACCTCGCCAAGGTGGTGCCGACCTCGCCGCGGGCCGCGTACGACATGCGCAAGGTGGTCAGGCGGCTGGCTGACGACGGCCACGTCTTCGAGATCAAGCCGACGTTCGCGAGGAACATCATCACCGCCCTGGCGCGCTTCGACGGCCGCAGCTGCGGAATCGTGGCCAGCCAGCCGATGCACAAGGGGGGTGCGCTCGACAACGACGCTGCTGACAAGGCCGCACGCTTCATCACGCTCTGTGACGCGTTCAACGTGCCGCTGCTCTTCCTGCAGGACGTCCCCGGCTTCATCGTCGGCACCGAGGTCGAGAGGCAGGGCATCATCCGCCACGGCGCCAAGATGCTCTACGCGGTCAGCGAAGCCACCGTGCCCAAGGTGACGGTGGTGCTGCGCAAGGCGTACGGTGCGGGGTACTACGTGATGTGCGGGCGCGGCTACCAGCCCGACACCATCGTGGCCTGGCCCGGTGCTGAGATCTCGGTGATGGGGCCCGAGGGCGCCGTGGACATCATCTTCACCAAGCAGATCGCTGCAGCCGAGGACCCGGTCGCCGAGCGCGCCAAGCTCGTCGAGACCGTGCGCCAGTCGATCGACCCCTACGTGGCAGCGAGCTGGGCAATGGTCGACGACATCATCGACCCCGCTGAGACGCGCGAGGTGATCTGCAACGCCCTCGAGACAGCCGCGACCAAGCATCTCGAGCGTCCCTGGCGCAAGCACGGAGTGCCGCCGGTCTAGGGAATGCTGGTGGGCCACTCCCTGCCGCATTTGATGCGGATGGCGACTATGACCCGTTCCTGTGTCGGGCGCTGGGGCGACGTGAACAGGTCTTGCGCGGGGGGTGAGGCACTGCCACTTGAACCGTCGGAAACGCGGGTGTTAGTGTCCGGCACTCACGTTCGGTTAGGTCGGTGACCGTGGTTGTATAGTGTCGGTCCGCGCGCGGTTCGGCGTGATTGGTGGGAGAGGTCTTCTTATCAGGGGAGGTCTTCTATGAAACGACGGGTCGGTGTCATCGTGGTCACCCTGGGCGCCCCCGGCGAGAGCGTCGGCGGCCCTTCAGACGGGCCCCGTCCAGGTCCAAGCCAAGGCAGTGTGATGACAGCGGAGAACTGGTGCTCGCGGGCCTGCCCTCGAGCTCACAACGTGGAGGGAGAGTTGCCATGAAGCGTCGATCTGCCGTTCTCGTTTCCGTGGCAGGTGTGCTCGTCGCCGGGTCACTCAGCCTGGGCCTGGGATCAGGTCCGCCCGCGTCGGCCGCCAACGCCATCCTTCACTCCCGGTTTGTGAACCGGATCTCTGGTTACATCATCCAGGACCTCAGCGCTCCGCAGGGCAGCGCTCCACGGTCGGCGTCGCGAGCAATCACCTCGACCGGGAGTGTGTTCACCCCGACAGTGACCAGCACGGGTTGTTCGGAGGTCCAGGGCAACAACGTGCGCGCCAACCAGGACTGCACCAACAACACGACCCCGCAGTACGCGGGTCGCGCACAGGCGCAGAACGAGACGGCGATAGCCGTCAACCCGACCAATCCGCAGAACCTTGTTGCCGGTCAGAACGACTACCGTCGCGGTGACGGCAGTTGCGGCGCGGACTTCAGCACTGACGGTGGCCGGCATTGGGGCAACACGCTGATCCCGGTCGGGTTCACGGTCCCCGGCGTCGACAACCCCGGAGCGGCGCGCCACTACTGGACCAGCTCCGGTGACCCGTCGGTGGCGTATGACAGTTCCGGCGCCGCCTACTACACGTGCGGCGCCTTCGACCGCGCATTCCCCACGAATGACGACGCCTCGTGCGCCAATGGCGGAGGCTCTTGCGCCAGCGGGCTGTTCGTGTTCCGGTCCGTGGATGGTGGGGCGGCCTGGAACTTCCCCGGTGGTCCCGATGGTACCAGCGCCGCGGGCGGATCCGGCCAGGTGCTCGTCACACCCGGTGTGGCGGCCAACCCGGGCGGTCAGTTCTCACTCGAAGACAAGCAGTACATGGGTATCGACGCGCACAAGAGCAGCCCGTTCCGAGACCGGATCTACGTGGCCTGGACGCACTACACCCCATGTTCTGCCAACCCGTCCTGCGAGACCGCTGCGATCTACCTCTCGTACTCGAACAATCACGGCATGACCTTCTCCACCCCGCAGCCCATCAGCGGCAGCTCGGCGGCCCTCTGTCCGTTCGCGCTGAATCCCTCGACGCCGAACGCGTGTGACAACAGCTCCTTCGCGCAGCCGGTTGTGGCAGCCAACGGTGACGTGTACGTGGTGTTCGCCAACTACAACAACTCGGTCAGCGGCAACGACAACTACAACGACATCCTCGTCGTCAAGTCCACAGACGGCGGAGCGACCTTCGGAGCCCCCAACCTGGTCGCCAAGTTCTGGGACCTGCCCGACTGCGTGACATACACAGGTGGCGATGCCTTCCGGGCGTG
>CATPCA010000021.1 GCA_955652545.1 Candidatus Dormiibacterota bacterium | reverse complement strand
TCACAGCCTCTACGTGCTCGACCCCGACGGCAATGAGCTCGAGCTGTACATCGACGTCCCCGGCGTCGACTGGAAGAACAATCCCGCCGCGGTCATGGCACCCACGCGCCCGCTCACGCTCTAGCGATGGCCGACGAGTTCGACGTCATCTGCATTGGTGGCGGGACTGTCTCCGAGGGTGTCGCCTCGAAGCTGCAAGGCACTGACATCACCTTTGCGGTCATCGAATGCGACAAGATCGGTGGCGAATGCCCGTACTGGGGGTGCATTCCGAGCAAGACGCTGCTCCGCTCGGCCGTTGTCCTGGCAGAGGCCGGCCGCGCCCACGCCCTGGCCGCTTCGCGCGTCGGGTGGGAGGTCGACTTCGACAAGATCGCCGAGCGCGCCAACTTCATGGCGCGCTACACGGACGACACCAAGGCGACGGAATCGCTGGTGAAGCAGGGCGCCACCATCATCCGTGGCGAGGGACACCTGGTCGGACCAAACACGGTGATGGTCGGCGATCGGCGGCTGACCGCTCGCCGGGGCATCGTCATCGGCACCGGCACGTCGGCGTTGATCCCGCCGATCTCCGGGCTCGAGAGCGTGCCGTACTGGACCAACCGCCAGGCCACCCTGACGCGCGTCCTGCCCCGGTCGCTGCTCGTGCTCGGCAGCGGACCGATCGGCGCCGAGCTGGCGCAGGCGTTCGCCCGGTTCGGCAGCGTGGTGCGTGTGATCGAGTCACTCGACCGTCTCATCCCCGCTGAGGAGCCCGAAGCCAGCATCGAGCTCGGCAAGGCGTTCGAGTCCGATGGCATCGCGGTCAGCCTCGGTGCCAAAGCGATCGGGGCGGAGGCGACCGCGGACGGGGTGACCGTGCAGTTGGAGACCGGCGAGTCCTTCAGCGCCGAAACGCTGCTCGTTGCCGTCGGGCGCCGACCCAGGCTGTTCGGCTTCGACCTCGCGGCCGCCGGCCTCAGCACCACGGAGAGGGGCTGGATCAAGGTCGACGGCGCCACGCTGGTCGCCGCGCCCGGCATCTGGGCCGGTGGCGACATCACCGGGATCGGGGCGTTCACCCATCTCAGCTGGTACCACGGCCTGGTCATCGGCGCACAGCTGCGCGGCGACAGCGCGATTGCCGACCACCGCGCCATCCCGCGGGTGACCTTCACCGACCCGGAGATCGCCTCGGTCGGGCTCAGCGAGGAGCGCGCCCGCCGGCAGCTCGCCGACGTGCGCACAATCAGCGAGGACTCCGGCAACGGCACCCGGGGGTACATCAACGGGCCGCCGGGTGGGGTGATCAAGCTGATCGCCGACATGGAGCGCGGAGTCCTGGTCGGGGCGCTGGTGGTGGGGCCGCGCGCCGGCGAGATGATCGCCGAGCTGACACTCGCGATCAGGGCGGAGGTGCCGCTGGCTGTGCTCGTCGACACGCTTCACGCCTTCCCCACCTTCTCGCGGGACCTCGACGGTCTCTTCGCCAAGCTGCTCGGCGGCTAGCGCGACGCCGTGGATGCGCAGGGCGCGTTGCAGCTCACCGACTGGCGTCGCCAGGTGGGCGAGCTCTACGCCCGCGTCCGCACGCTCGGGGCGAGCACTGACGCGTGGCAGGTGTGGCGCGAGGGCAAGCAGCGTCTGTACCGCGACCACCCCCAGTCGCCGGTGCCGCAGTCCGAGCGCGCCGGCTACGTCTTCGCCTGCTTTGACCACGATCCGTCGATGCGCGTGGCCGCAGCGCTGGTTCCGTCTCCCCCACAGCACCAGGATGGCGACGGCGAGGTGCCCGGCCACACCCACGTCGGAACGCTGCACTTCACGCTGTCCGGTGTCGACTGCCGGCTCGGCGCGTACTGGCTCGACGGTTACGCAGGAGGACTCTTCGTGCCGTTTGCCGACGCCACCTCGGGCCACGAGACATACGGCGGCGGCCGCTACGTGCTCGACACGGCCAAGGGCGCCGACCTCGGCAAAGACGGTGACGCGGTCGTCCTCGACCTCAACTTCGCGTACGCGCCTTCGTGCGCCCACGACGCGCGCTGGCGCTGCCCGCTGGCGCTCCCAGCCAACCGCCTGACGGTGCCGGTCCGCGCCGGCGAGATCGGTCCTTAGTCGGGAGGCCCGAAGCTCTTCACCGCCCACGCGACCGCGCCCACCAGGCCCGCGTCGGTGCCCAGCTCCGCCTCGACGATGCGGCAGTGCTCCGCGGGCGCGGCGAACGCGATCTCTCCCACTGCGGCGCGCAGCGGGCTGAAGAGCAGGTCGCCGGCGTTGATGAGACCACCGCCGATGGCAATCGCCTCAGGCGAGAGCAGGTTGATCAGCCCACCGACGGCGCGACCGAGGTTGCGCGCAGCCACGCTGAACACGCGCAGGGCGACTTCGTCGCCGTCGGAGGCCGCATCCTGGACAGCTCTGGCGTCGATCTGCTGCAGCGGCAATCCAGACAGCGACGTCGTCTCTCCTGCCGCCACTGCGTCCCGCGCTGCCTGGGCGATGGCGCGGCCGGAGGCGGTGCCCTCGAGGCAGCCCTCGTGCCCCTCGCCGCACGCGGGGTAGCCGGGGCAGAGCGGCGTGTGGCCGATCTCCCCTGCGGTGCCCGACGCCCCGGCGTAGAGCTCGCCGTTGAGGATGAGGGCCCCGCCGACGCCGGTGCTTGCCGTGATGAAGGCGAAGTCGTTGGTGCCGCGTCCCGCCCCGGCGATCCACTCCGCGTAGCCGGCGAGGTTGGCGTCGTTGTGGATGGCGACGTCACATCGCAGGCGTGCACGCAGGGCCGACTCGGCGTCGAAGTTGTCCCAGCCACTCAGTTGTGGTGCGGCGTACACGATCCCGCGGCGAGGGTCGAGCGGCCCGGGGATGCCGATGGCCAGCCCGTCGACCGGCTGCCCACCGGTGGCAGTCTCGACGCATCGCGCGATCGCCTCGATGACGGCCTCAGGTCCCTCCTTCCCCGGGGTCGCCGCATGCGCCGGCGGCGCGTGGGTGCGCGCCCCCGTTGCCACCGCAGCGCGAATGTTGGTGCCGCCGAGATCGACACCGACCAGCGTCCTCACGGCATGACGTCCGGGTCCGGGTTGTGCCAGTGCAGAGGTTTCACCAGCGCATCGGCCGCCTTTGGTCCCCATGACCCGGCCCGGTACAGGACGATCGGTGGCGGGTCGTCGAGCACCGGCTGCACCACCATCCAGCCGCGCTCCACCTCATCCTCGCGGATGAACAGTGTGTGATCGCCCTTCAGCGCGTCGTGGAGCAGGCGCTCGTATGCCTCGGGCGGCGACGTCCTGAACGATGCTCCGTACGTGAAGTTCATGCTCACCGGCTGGACGCGCACCTCCGGGCCCGGCACCTTGGCGACGAATGTCACCGAGATGCCCTCGTCGGGCTGGATGTGGACGATCAGCCGGTTGCAGTCGATGTCGTGCACGCCGGCTCCGACGAAGAGGTGCAGAGGCACCTCGCGAAACCCGATGACGATGCGTGTGTCACGTGTCGCCAGGCGCTTGCCTGTGCGGACGAAGAACGGCACGCCCGACCAGCGCCAGCTGTCGATCGACAGGGCCATCGCGGCGAAGGTCTCGGTCTGCGAGTGCGGATTCACTCCCGGCTCGTGGCGGTAGCCGCGCACCCGCGCGCCCTCCACCGTGCCGCCGATGTATTGACCGCGGACCACGCAATCGGGGTCGAGTGGTTGCAGTGCCTGCAGCACCTTGACCTTCTCATTGCGAATCGCCTCCGCCTCGAAGGAGACAGGGGGCTCCATTGCCGTCATCGCGACCACTTGGAACAGGTGGTTCTGGACGATGTCACGGATCGCCCCCGTCTGCTCGTAGAAGGCGCCGCGGTGCTCGACGCCGAGGCACTCGGCCACGGTGATCTCGACGCGCTCGATGGCGTCGCGATTCCAGATCCGCTCGAAGATGGAGTTGCCGAAGCGGAACACCAGGAGGTTCTGCACCGTCTCCTTGCCGAGGTAGTGGTCGATGCGGTACACGCGCTTCTCGGGGAGCACGGAATGGATGGTTCTGTTGAGCTGGCGCGCGCTCTTGAGGTCATGGCCGAACGGCTTCTCGATGATCAGTGAGGTGCCCTCGCACAGCCCCGCTTTGCCGAGGGCTGTGATCAGTGTGCCGAATGCGTTCGGCGGCACAGCGAGGTAGACGAGGCGCTGCTTGCGGCGGAGCGCGGCCCGCAGGTCGAGGAGGTTTGCTTTGGGGTCGAGGCGGACAAATCGCAGCCGCCCGAGGAACTGCGTGAGCAGGTTCTGTGTCGGCTTGGTCCGCGAGAACTTGGTCACGGCATCGCGCGCGAAATCGCGGAAACCGTCGAGGTCCATGTCCACCGGCGCAGCGCCGACGATGTCGCCGCGACGGGGCAGCAACCCTTCAGCGCCGAGGTTGTAGAGCGCCGGCAGAAGCTTGCGCGCGCTCAGGTCACCGGTGGCCCCGACCACGACGATGTCCTGGTCCGGTGGCGCGGTCAGTGCCATGCGCGGTGGATCAGTGCCGGCGCGAGCGCCGTGAGATCGCGGACCCGAGTCCGATGATGACAGCGAGCACAGCAAGGACCACTGTGACGATGACCACCGGACCCTCGGCAGGCGACGTCGAGTATGTGTAGACGGCCAGGACGGCGGCGATGAACAGCCCGAGCATGGTGAGCGAGAGCAGCGTGACCACCGCGATGGTCGGACCGTCGATCTTCGGCTCGCCGCGCTGCGTCTGCGCAATCGATGGCGCGATCGGAGGGAAGGGGAACCAGTGTCGCTGCACGGCGCCGAGCACCTGGGCGATCAGCAGCGCCAGGAACGTGTACCCGGTGATGGTGATCACCGGACCGACCGCCGCCGGCGTCGTGTAGTCGTACACGGCGAGGATGCCGGTCGCGAGCAGGCCGACGATGATGAAGCAGAGCCCCGCCACGGTGAACCAGGTCAGCGCTCCCCACCTGGGAAGCTCGCGCCCCTGCCACGGTGCCACGAACGGGGCCGGCTGGTACGGGGCGGCGAGCTCGGTGTACATCGCCGCCGGGACCGTCACCCCGGAGACGCGAGCCTGCAGCCCGTAGTGTTCCTGCTGAGGGTCGAACGGCGTCGCCTCCACGAGCAGTCCCGGCTGTGGCCCCGGGTACAGGCGGCGCTCCTCGGTGCGACCGTCGACGTACGACAGCCGCAGGAGACCGCACACCTCGCAGTGCCACGCGCTGATGGGCAGGCCCCCGAGGACGGGGCCGTAGTACGTGGACGTGCGCCGCGTCCCCTCCGGTCCGATTGCCCCCGCGTAATGGGAGAACTCGCGGGCCATCACGCCGGTGACCGGCGCTGGATGAGCGCATTCCTCTGGTGTGGGGGGTGCGGCGGCGGTCGCTGCGGCAGGCGCGGGGTCGATACGCGTTTGCGCGGCCACGATCCCGGATTGTAGGGCGACCGTCACCGCACGCTCACATCAGCCGACGGCGCCTGCGGCGAGACGGCTTCGGCCGTGTCCTGCCACCTCAGCCGCCGAGTCGCTGCTTTACCAACTCGGCGAACCGCACCGCGCTGATATTGCCGCCGGAGACGACCACCCCGACGCGCGACCCAGGCCCTGGGCATCGACCGGACAGCAGGGCGGCCAGCGCGCTGGCCCCGCTCGGTTCGATGACCATCTTGAGTCGCTCGAACACCAGCACCATGGCGGCACAGATCTCGTCATCACTGACCACAACGATGTCGTTGACGAGGCGCCGGTTGATCGAGAACGTCAGCTCCCCCGGGATATCGGCAGCCTGGCCGTCGGCAATTGTCCGGGACACCGGGATAGAGACCCGATGTCCGGCTGCCAGGGAGCGCTTGGTGTCATCGGCGTCCTCCGGCTCGACGCCGATCAGGCCGATCGTGGGGCTGACTGCTCTGGCGGCGATCGAGCAGCCGGCCAGCAGGCCGCCGCCGCCGACAGGGATGACGATGGCGTCGAGTGGCTGGCTCTCCTCGAGCAGCTCGAGGGCGACGGTTCCCTGGCCGGCGATCACGTGCGCGTTGTCGTACGGAGGCACGATGGTCAGTCCGCGCTGCGCGGCGATCCGGTTGCCCAGCGCCACGCGGTCCTGCGTGTAGCGGTCGTAGGTGACAACATCGGCTCCGTACCCCTCGGTCGCGGCTCGCTTGCTGGCCGGTGTGTCCTCGGGCATGATCACCAGCGCGGTGGTCCCGAGCAGCCGGCAGGCGAGGGCCACCGCCTGGGCATGGTTGCCCGAGGAGTACGTGGCGACACCGCGGCCGAGCTGCTCGGGCGTCAGACGCGAGATGGCGTTGTACGCACCCCGGAATTTGAAGGCCCCGGCGCGCTGGAGGTTCTCGCACTTGAGGAAGACCTCGGCGCCCGCCATCTCATCGATGGTTCGCGACGTCACCACCGGGGTGCGATGAGCCACACCGTGCAGCCTTTGCGCGGCGGACCTCACGTCCTCGATGGTCGGCGCGGGCGCGCTGGTCACCGTCCGGCGGCGACCGTGCGGCACGCGCGGGACGGGAACCCGGCGTCGCGGGCCGCCGCCGCAAGCTCGACCGCGCCCGCGCTGTCCGCGGCCAGTGCGAACGCCGCACCGCCACTGCCGGTGAGGTGCCAGCGCACCTGCGGAATGGCGCGTCGGAGGGCCAGGAGACGCTCGTCCAGGCCGGGGTTGGCGCGACAGGCGGCCGGTTCCAGGCCGCTGCCGAGGTCGTCGTCGTCGGGGAGACGGCCGGCTGCCAGGCAGGCGACCACGCGGTCCACCCGCGCACCCTCCTCGTAATCAACCTCCTCGGTTGCGGCGTACGTGGTCATGGTGTCGCTGCTCCCGGCGACGGCGACGGCGAGAAAGAGCGGCGGAGCGGCGACCTGCGTGGTCACCTCGCCGCGGCCGCGCATCCGCTGGGCCCCGCAATCCAGGGCGACAGGTACGTCGGATCCGAGAGAGGCCGCCAGCGCGAGGCGCGTCGGGTGGTCGAGTCCGGACGCCCCGGCGAAACCGCGCAGCACCGCAGCCGCGTCCGCTGAACCGCCACCCAGTCCCGCCAGGCTGGGGATCCGCTTGTCGAGCCAGAGGTCGACCTCCATCGGGCCGAGCACCTGAGCCACCGCCGCGGCGGCACGGGCGGCGAGGTTGTCCTCCCCGTGAGGAGCCTCTCCCCCGCCGCCGTCGCTGACCCGCAGCCGCACCAGGGTCTGCGCCGCGCGACGCACCTCGAGGCCGACGAGGTCGTGCCAGTCGACCGCGACTGCCACCGAGTCGATCTCGTGAAAGCCATCGCGCCTGCGCCCGCACACGGCGAGGCACAGGTTGACCTTGGCGTACGCGGGGATGAGCAGCATTGGGTGGCTGATATACTCCGCGGGCCGCGCCGGACGTCGGCGCCACGCACCCGTCGGTGCCGCATCCAGCTCATTCGACAGGAAGACTCGTGGCCAATTCCCGCTCCGCCCGCAAGCGCATCCGCGCCAACGAGCGCAAGCACATCCGCAACCGCGGCGTGCGCTCCTCGGTGCGGACCTACGTTGGCAAGGCCCGCCAGTCGTTGCTCACCCTCGAGCCCGGCGAGACGGTCGACGTCGAGGCGCAGCTCAAGGCCGCGGTCAGGGCACTCGACCGTGCCGGGGAGAAGGGGATTCTCCACCGCAACAATGTCAACCGGCGCAAGTCCCGCCTCACGCTGATGGCAGCGCGGCTGATCCGCGCTGCCACCGAAGGGGGCGAGCACTCCACCGAGGTGCGTGCTGCGGCAGCCGGTGGCGCCAAGGGCCGCGGCCGGCAGTCGACGGCCGCGCGCAAGGCCGCTGTAAAGCCCGCGCCCAAGGCGGCCGCCAAGCCCGCGACCTCTGCCAAGTCGGCGGCCACCGCCAAGCGGTCCACCTCCAGGTCGGCGCCGGCCAAGGGCGACGCGGGCTAGCCGGTTCGCTCTCAGCGCGGCGAGGGCCGATCCAGGTTCCAGTGCCGCCCCACCGTCACCAGCCATTCCTGTTCGCGCACCGGCGACATGGCGAACACGCTGATCGACCGCTGGCCGCCCTCGAAGTCGCCGTAGAGGACGTTGATCCAGAACTGCTGCCGGTTGCCGATCACCCGGCTGGCGCGGATGAACTCGTCCGAGCCGGGATCGCGAAACGCCCCTTGCCAGAAGCCGGTGTCGCCGGCGGGCACGTAGATGTCCCGAGTGAGACGCCGGAAGTCCGCCGGGTTCGGAGCCGTCCGGTCCGTCGTGGGCCGCTCGTCCAGGAACATCCAGCCGTGGAGCACACCGATCCCGCTGCCGACGTTGCGCACTGAGATCGCCAGGTAGACGGCGTCGGCGGTGACCTCGGCGACGCCGTGGCCACCGTCCACCCGCAGCCAGTGCTGGTCGGCGAACGAGACCTTCTCGGGCGGGTCCTGGAGGCGCGACGCCACCAGCAGCGGGCGCAGCCCCGCAAGGAGCGAACCCTCCGCTGCCCGGGCTGCGCGGTTGGCCGAGCGCACCGACGCGAACGTGGCGATGCCGAGCACCAGCGTGCCGCCGGCGGTGGCCAGTGAGGAGATCAGCGCCCAGTCCATCGGCCGCAATGGAAGCAGGACGGGTGGCGGTGGTGCTGTGCGAGCCTAGCCCGCCGTGAGCGGTCCGGTCTGGCGTCAGCGCGACTTCGGCATGCTGTGGAGCGGGCAGATCGTCAGCGAGATCGGCAGCCAGGTGACCGTGCTCGCCCTGCCGACCCTGGCCATCTTCAGCTTCCACGCCGGTCCCGCCGCCATCGGCCTGCTGGTCGCCTGCGAGCGCATCCCGTTCCCGCTGCTGGCGCTGGGGGCCGGCGCGATCGTCGACCGGGTGCGCAAGAAGAGGCTGATGCTGGTGTGCAACCTGGCCCGCGCCGCCATCCTCGCCGCCATCCCGGCACTGGCGTTGGCGGGCGTCCTGCAGCTCTGGCATCTGTTCGTCGCGGCGATGGCCATGGGCGTGTTCAGCGTCTTTTTCGACCTCGCCTACCTCGCCTACGTGCCCATGCTCGTCCGCGCCGACCAGCTGCTCGAGGCCAACAGCCGGCTGGAGGTGACCTGGTCGGCCGGCGCCATGGCCGGGCCGGGTCTCGGTGGGCTGCTGGTGCAGGCGATCGGCGCCGCCCGCGCGGTGCTGGCCGACGCAGCCTCATTCCTGGTGTCGACGGCATCGCTGCTGGCCATCCGCCACCGGGAACCCCGGCTGGCGACGTCGAGCCGGCGCCACCTGCTGGGTGAGGTTGGCGAGGGGGTGCGGCACGTCTTCGGCAACCCGGTGCTTCGCGCCCAGCTGCTCTGCCTGACGCTCGCCGGTGTGTTCGCGCATGCGTACGAGGCGCCGCTGTTCATCTTTGCCTACGGCCGCCTGCACCTGAGCCCGGGGCTGCTCGGCGCGGTGATCGCATCCACCGGTGTGGGCGCGATTCTCGGCTCGCTGGTGGCGTGGCGAGTCATCGCCAGGCTCGGCGTGGGCCGGACGCTGGCATTCACCGACGCCATCGCCATCGGCCTCCTTGCCGCCATCCCACTGGCGGTGTTCGTGCCTCCGGCCGCGCTGCTCTTTCCGCTGTTCATCGTCACCGGCGCGGTTGGCACCGCAGGCAACATCGCCCAGGTGACACTGCGGCAGTCACTCTCTCCGGCGCGCCTGCAGGGCCGGATGAGCTCTGTCTTCCGCAGCTTCTTCTGGGGTGCATGGCCACTCGGCAACCTGTTGGGAGGCCTACTCGCGGCGAGCATCGGCGCCAGCACCACGCTGTGGTCGATGTCGGTGCTCGGTGCCCTGGCCAGCTTCTCGATTGTCTTCACGCCGCTCTGGCATGTGCGCGACTTCCCAACGGGTGCACCGATCGGGCTGGAGCCACCGCTCGCTGACATGCCGGGTTCGTAAGGCCGCAGGGCTGGGGCGATTCAGGCGGTGCGCCGCTCCCGCCGGTCGAGCAGCGCCTGCGCGGCCGAGAGTCCCCAATGTTGCAGGGCGGCAACGTCGTCCACCTCGCCCGCCTTCAGCCCCGCATCGACGCGCTGCAGCTCGCGCATCCACGCCATCGCCAGCGTCGCGGGGATGGCGTTCGCGGTGCGCAGCACGCGCTCAGCGCGCCACGCGGGGATGCGCATCGCCGTCGCCAGCGCGCCCGCGCCCCGCTGGCCGCGCAGCATCACCGCGTGTGCCATGAGCAGGTCGCGCAGCTGACCGGCGAGGATCGACAGCAGGTACTGGGGGGAACGGCCTTCGGCGATCAGGTCGGCGAGGAGTGCTGCACCCGCCGCCGGTTGCGGGCCGGCGAGGAGATCGAGCACGTTGTAGAGCTGGAGCTGCTCGCTGCCGGCAACGAGCAGGTGCAACTGCTCGATGGTCAGACGCTCGCCGTGGGCGGCGATCTTGACGAGCTCACCATCGATGGCGCCGAGGTCGCCCCCGCTGCAGCGCAGCAGCATCTCAGCGCCGCCCGGCGGGAGCGCGAGGTTGCGCGAGCGCACCTCCGTCTCCAGCCATTGGCGGCGGTCACCGGGGCGCAGCAACGGGTGATGCACGATGCGACCCCCCTGGACCTGGACGCTGGCAAGGATCGGGTTACCGGGGGCGACGGTGGCGCGCACCGCAAGACAGAGATGAGTGCTAGGGGAGCGCAGCGACAGAGCGTGCACCAGCTCGTCGACACCGGTGTTGCCCTTGCGCGACCCCGACAACTGGGGCAGGTCACGAACCAACACGTGCCGCTCCGCGGCGAACAACGGCATGTCGACCAGGCTGGCGATCAAGGGTTCCAGCTTCACCGGCGCGTCGAGCACCTCGACATCTCCGGATGCCGCCGCGCGCCAGTCGGCGACGGTGCGGTCCACCAGGTACGGCTCGTCACCGTGGACCAGCAGCAGTCCCGGCGTCTCGGTCGTCACCACGACATTGTGAGCGGGCGCCATGCGGTGACGGCCAGGCTCGTGGCGAACGCGGCGAGTAACCGACGCGTCAGCCGGTGTCGTTGGCGAAGCCGCCCGAGCGCAGCGCCGAGTAGGCGATGTCGCTGTCGCGGCCTGTCACGGTGACCTCGAGCCCGAGGCCACCGAGGCCGGGAGGGATGCGCTTGGCGGGGACGGCAACGTGGGCGGGGAGAACGGCCGACAGGAGGTCGGCGGACGGTGCGGTGGTGGTGGGCCCGACCAGCAGGTCGGCGCGAAGCCGTGAGCCCGCGACGCCGGCGAGCTCATCCTGCGATGCCTGGGCGAGGTTGCCGGTGACCAGCGCCGTCGATCGTCCGTCGGTGAGCTGCACGACGCACGGCGAGGCGCCCAGCGGGCCGTCAGGGAGGCAGCGCGCGCTGAGTCCCCCGACGCTCCACGCCGATGCCCCGGCAACGATCACCCTGGTGCCGGTGCCGGCGAGAAGCGTGGCGGCCGTCTCCAGCGCCGCCGGTAGGGGCTGCGAGACGAGCAGCGAGCCCACGTCATAGTGCCCGACGAGACTGGGGATCGCAGCCGACGTGGCGCGGTCGGTCGCGGTGAGCACCACCGCGTCGAGGTGGCGGTCGAGCGGTGACAGCGTTCGACCGAGCGCGCTGAGCAGGGCTGCGCCATCGGAGCCGCCGTCGATGAGCACGGTTGCGCCACTCGGGGGACGGACCAGGACGGCGACCCCGTTGCCCACGTCGAGCACCGTCACGCGTAGCGGGGCGACGGTCGCGGCTGCGGCGACGGACGTCGACGCGGTACCCGCAGCAACCGCCGCCACGGCTGCGACCGTCGCTGAACCAGCTCGGAACGGCAGCCAGCGCTCATGCAGGAACCAGGCCAGGCCGCCCGCAGCCACGGCGGCGACCTCCGCGACAGTCCATGCGGACGGCCACAGCTGGAGATGGATCGCCGCCAGGGGCAGCGCCGAAGCCCCCTGCGCGATCGCCAGCATGACCGTGCATGCGAGGCCTGCTGTGTGCAACGGCGCCCAGGCGAGCGCGGGAAGCGCGGTGCCCACGAGTGCACCGGCCCCGCCAACCACGATGACCAGCGGGATCAGCGGCAGCACCAGCGCATTGGCGAACGGGCCGACCAGCGAGAGCACACCGAAGGTGCCCGCGGTGATCGGCGCGGTGGCCAGTTGGGCGGCGATGGTCACGGCGAATGGCTCGGCCAGCAGCCGGGGCCCGGGGACGTGCGCGGCGATCGGTGACGCGAGGACAAGAATCCCCGCCGTGCCGAGGAAGGAGAGCTGGAAGCCGACGTCGGTGGCCACCGCGGGCTCGATCGCCAGCAGCAGGGCCGCGCACAGGCCAAGGAGCGCAAACGAGTGCGGCCGCCGGCCGTCGCGGCTGAGCAGGAGTCCGGCGCCCACCATCAGGCTGCTGCGCAGGGCCGCCGGCCCCGCGCCACTGAGCACGACGTAGGAGCCGATCGTCGCCAGGGTCGCCATGGCCTGGCGACGCCGCGACCAGCCGCGCACCCTGCCCAGCGACTCGACGAGGCCCGCGACCATCACCACCTTGAGCCCGCTGACCGCGATCACGTGGATCAGCCCCGCGTCCTGCAGCGGCGCCCGAACCGCAGCGACGATGCGGTTGTGAATGCCGAACGCGACGCCGAGCAGAAGGGTCGCCTCCGGCTCCGGCAGAGCGCGCGACACCGTTGTGGTGAGCAACTGCCGCAGCTGTTGCGCCACCCGTGCGGGCGTTGGGCCGCCGTGCTCGAGGACGGTCACCTGCGCCGCCGCGGCGATGGCCGTGGCTCCCACCCGCTCCAGCGCGACAGTTGACAGCGCGCCCGGATGTTTCGGCGGCGCACGCAGGCTTGTGGTCTGCACGTCGACGGTGTCACCGGGCAGCACAGCCACCGGCGTGCGCGGCTCCACGACGACTGCGCCGCTGACGC
Source organism: Candidatus Dormiibacterota bacterium (assembly GCA_955652545.1). The sequence continues at coordinate 950 of CATPCA010000021.1, read as the reverse complement.
TGGCGTTGCCCGACTCCGTGGCGAGGGCGTGGACGTCGACGACGATGGTGTCATCGCGGCCCGGAACGCCCGCGTCTCCGACCGTTCCTCGCAGCACGATCGATCCGTTGCCGAGATGGCCGTCGACACTGGCCGATCCGTGATCCACGGCAGCCGCCGCCAGCCCACGCCAGGTGCCGAGGCAGCACACGATGATCGCCGCCATCGCGGTCACCGATCGCAGTTCCACGAACACGATCGCGATCACCACGCAGGCGGTCACCGCCACCAGCAGCGCCAGCCCGACGCCCAGCGGCGCGACGGCGACGCACGCTGAGAACGCGCCTGCACACAGCGCCACGCGCCACGGGGCGGTGACGGTCATTGAACCGAGGTCAGAAAGCTCAGGTGCTTGCCGATCAGCGCCGCTGTCGCGGTGTCGAGACCGAGCGCGTTGCGCAGGTCCGCCAGGTTGGCGAAGGGACCCCACTGTCTCCGGATGTCGACGATCGAGTTGGCGATGTCGGTTGTTATCCCGAGGATCTGCTCCAGCTCGTCAACCGACGCGCTGTTGGCGTCGACCTTCACCGACGTGGCCGCGCGCGCGCCCTTGGCGAAGGGAACGTTGACCTGGTGACCGTCGTGGAGCACCCCGGCCATGTTGGGCAGCTTGCCGGGATCGGCGCTGGGGAGGATTCCGCCTGCGTCGGCGATGGCGTCGGCGATCCGTGCACCGACGGCGAGCTCGTACAGGCCAGGGTGGGCCACGGCGCCGCTGACGAACACCAGCAGCGTCGCCGCCGGGCCGGGCGCCGCGACCGCCGGCGTCGCCGAGGCAACCGGCTGATCACTGCCGCGTGCCGTCATCACGGCGCCGATGGCCGCTGCCGACGCAGCGATGAGGCTGATGCCCAGCATCCGTCCGGACTTTCGTGTCAGCAGCCTGTGCAGGTCCGCCATGCACGCGAGTG
>CATPCA010000020.1 GCA_955652545.1 Candidatus Dormiibacterota bacterium | reverse complement strand
GCGGCAGTGACGTCCAGGCGATCCAGACCCGAGCCGTGCGCGACGGTGACGACTACATCATCAACGGCACCAAGATGTGGGCCACCAACGGCGAGCACTCAACGGTCGTCGCCACGCTGGTCAAGACCGACCCCGACGCCAAGCCGACCTGGAGCGGGATGTCGTGCATCCTCGCTGAGAAGAGCTACGACGGCTTCCGCTCCACCAAGCGCATCGAGAAGCTCGGTTACAAGGGCGTGGAGACGACCGAGCTGGTCTTCGAGGACAACCGCCAGCCGGCCACCAACCTGCTCGGCGGTGTCGAGGGCGAGGGTTTCAAGCAGATGATGGCCGCCATCGAGGTTGGTCGGGTCAATGTCGCCGCCCGCGGGGTCGGCGTCGCGCAGCGGGCGTTCGAGCTGTCGATCGAGTACGCGCAGCAGCGCCATGCGTTCGGGGTGCCGATCGCGCAGCACCAGGCCATCCAGCTCAAGCTCGCCGACATGGCCACGAAGATCACCGCGGCTCGGTTGATGACCCAGATGGCGGCTCAACGGAAGGACGCGGGGGAACGTGCTGACATCGAGTGCGGCATGGCCAAGCTGTTCGCCACCGAGACCTGCTTCGAGTGCGTCGTCGAGGCGATGCGCATTCACGGCGGGTACGGATACTCCAAGGAGTACCAGGTGGAAAGGCTCTATCGCGATGCGCCGCTGCTGATGATCGGCGAGGGCACCAACGAGATCCAGAAGCTGATCATCGCGCGTGGCCTTCTCGAGAAGTACAAGGTCAGCTGAGCGACAGCACCTCGCCCGCCGCGTAGCTCGTGTGCTCGCCCATGTTGGTCAGTATCCAGGCGTGTCCGCGGCCCATCACGCGCCACTGCAAGGGTCCGCCCACGATGGCGGTGTCCTCGTCGATGCCGACGAGGTGCACGCCGGGTGGCGTCGCCTCGACCGCCCACTGGATGGCGCCGGGAATCCAGCGTTCGATCTGGTCGAAGTGCGGCATCACGTTCATGCCCGGCACCAGGCCAAGGCCAGGCACGGGTGGGCCGCGGCGGCGGCGGATGTCCGGCACCGTATCGGTGAGGGCGATGGCCCCGGCGGAGCAGCCGGCGACGGCGCTGCCCTGCATCCACGCCTCGCTGATCGCGGCGCCGACGCGCGTCCCCACCAGCGTCTTGGCGAGGTAGGTGGGGTTGCCACCGGAGAGGTACACCAAGCCGGCGCCCGCAATCTGCCTGGCCAGCTGTGCGTTCTCGGCATCATCGCGATCCAGGATCATGAGCGGCGTCGCCTCCATGCCCAGCCGCGCGTAGTTGGCACGGCCGAGGTCGACCCAGTACGCGATCCGCTCCTCACCCTCCAATGCCGCGGCGGTGGGGAGAAACACCACCCGTCCAGTCCGTCCATCGAGAAGCGCGCGGTCGACGTCCTCGGTCGCCGGCGTGAACTCACCGCTACCGACGAGGGCGATGGGGCCTGACACAATCCGGCATTGTGCCCGGTAGCAATGCCGGGACAGCGTGCTCTCGCCGTGCGCGTCTAGAGTGACTGACATGCCACGCGCAACTGTCAACGGCCTGGAGTTGGAGTACGACAGCTTTGGCGACCCGGCGAGCACCCCGCTGCTGCTGGTGATGGGCCTGTCCTACCAGATGATCGAGTGGGACGAGGCCGTCTGCCAGATGATCGCCGACCGCGGCTTCTGGGTAACCCGGTTCGACAACCGCGATGTCGGACTCTCCAGCAAGCTCGACCATCTCGGCATCCCCGACCTGCTCGGGGCGATGACGGGCACAACCCCGCCGCCGTACACGCTCGACGACATGGCCGGCGACGCGGTGGCGCTGCTTGATGTCCTCGGCGTCAGCGCGGCGCACATCGTCGGTGTCTCGATGGGCGGGATGATCGCGCAGCTGATCGCGATCAACCACCCAGAGCGCGTGCTCAGCCTCACCTCGATCATGTCGACGGTCGGTGGCCCCAGGGTCGTCCAGGCCCAGCCGGATCTGATCGCAGCGCTCCTGGTCCCGCCAGGACCGATGCACGATGAGAGGGTGGAGCATTCGCTCGCCGTCCGCCGGCTGATCAACGGTGCCGGCGTGCCGTTCGACGAGGATCGGGCGCGCCGCAAGGCAGAGCGGGCCGTCGACCGCTGCTTCCACCCCGATGGCGGCCTGCGCCAGATCGTCGCGATCCTTGCAGCGCCCGACCGCGCTCCCGCGCTGGGCGCGCTGACCATTCCCACCCTGGTCATCCACGGCGAGGAGGATCCGCTGGTGCCGCCGGACAACGGGCGTCAGACCGCCGCGGCGCTGCCCAATGCGCGCCTGATCATGATCCCGGACATGGGCCACAACCTCCCGGAGCGGGTCTGGCCGGACGTGGTGGATGCCATCGTCGCGCTCACCGGCAGCGCAGCGCTCAGCTAGTCGCGGACGGCCAGCTCGAGCACCGGCACTGCGTCGCCCAACCGGGTGCGCATGACGCGAACCGCGTCGGCACTGCTGTCACCGGCGATGAACCGTCTTCCCAACCCACGGGCGGCGACCGCGGTGGTCCCGCTGCCGGCACACCAGTCGACCACCAGGTCGTCGGGTCGCGATGATGCTCCCACTATCCGTCGCAGGATCCCCAGCGGCTTCTGCGTCGGATACCCTGTGCGCTCGCGAGAGTTGGTGGGCACGATGGTGTGCCACCAGACGTCGGTCGGCGTCTTGCCACGTGCAACGCGCTCCGGAGTCTGCAATCCGGGCGCCATGTAGGGGATGCGCTCAACCCCGGAGAGATCGAAGTGGTGCGCACCGGCGGTGCGCGCGTAGACGAGGATGACGTCGTGCTTGGCCGGCCACCTCGTGGTCGTCCGCGCGCCGAAGTCGTACGCCCAGATCACCTCGTTGACGAAGCAGTCGCGGCCGAACACCTCGTCGAGCAGCACCTTGCAGTAATGCGACTCCCGTGGATCGAGATGCAGGTACAGGGTCCCGTGGTCCGCGAGTACGCGACGGCTCGCCACCAGCAGCGGCCGCAGCCAGCCGAGGTAATCGTCGAAGCTGTCGCCGAAGGACGCGACGTCGGTTCGCGCGCTCCGGTACTGCGCTCCGGCGAATCCGCGGCGGTCGCCATCACTGGCACGTTCGGTCCGCAGCCGGAACCCGTCCCGCCGGCTGCCGCTGTTGAACGGCGGATCCGCATAGACGAGCCCCGCGCACCCGTCCGGCAGCGCAGCGAGCAGCGTGCACGCGTTCGCGTGGACGATCAGACCCGCCCCGGGTGCAGGCAACGTCAGTGCTGACACTGTGATGAGCGTACCCGACGCCGGTGGGCCTCGCCCGCAACGCCCCGCCGAACCGTACACCCTGCCTACTCTCTCTTCACGGCGTTCATCGTTCCAGGAGGCTCACCATGGGTGGAGAGGTCGACAAGGCCAGCGGCAAGATCAAGGAAGCCGCAGGCGATCTGACGGACGACCATGACCTGAAGGCCAAGGGCAAAGCCCAGCACGCAGCCGGCGACGTCAAGGACGCGGGCTCCAAGGTGGGCGACAAGGTCCAGGATGCGGCCAACAACATGGGAGAGCGCCTCAAGCGTTAAGGCGGGGGCGGGCGCGACACGCTTCGGTCGCTGTCCTCGCTGATCGCAGCGGAGCCCCTCGGCTGCGCCGAGTGGGTCTCCGCGCGGCTGCGGATGCTCCTTACGCGTGCCCCGCCCGCCCCCTCACGTTGGTGGTGAGGTACCTATCAGAGAGGCCTGTTGGCACCTACGACAGGGCTGGGGGCGGCAGCGTCGCGGAGGGAGCATCCGCAGCAGCAAGGAGACAGCCGTGCTGGCTCCGCTGCGCCCGCGAGGACAAGCGACCGGAGTAATGCTGCCGCCGCCAGTCCGGCCGGGCCATGCTTCTCGTCTACAGTTCGCGCCTGGTAGCCGGTGTGGACGTGCGGAGGAGCGAGGTGCAGTTCGGGCGGTACTACGAGGAGTTCGAGGTCGGCGCGACGTACAAGCACTGGCCGGGCAAGACGATCACCGAGTACGACGACCACCTGTTCTGCCTGCTCACGATGAACCATCACCCGCTGCACACCGATTCGCACTACGCGGAGACGCAGACGCAGTTCAAGCGCAACGTGGTGGTGGGCAACCTCGTGTACAGCCTGGCGCTGGGCATGAGCGTCGCCGACATCAGTGGCAAGGCGATCGCCAATCTCGAGGTCGAGTCGCTCAAGCACGAGAACCCGACCTTCCACGGTGACACCATCTACGCGGAGACCACCGTTCTCGGCAAGCGCGAGTCGTCGAGCAAACCGGACCGCGGCGTGGTCACCGTCGAGACCCGTGCCTTCAACCAGAATGGTGAGCGCGTCTGCATCTTCAAGCGCAGCGTGATGGTGCCCAAGCGTGAGGCCGCCGGCGAGGTGCAACCCGCCGACCTGCCGCCGCCGCAAGCGGACGCGTGACCGACGCCGCCACGGCGGCACGCTACAACGTCCGCCCATTGCTGCCGGGCCCGGAGTCGGCGTTGCGCGACGCCGTGCTGCGTCTCGGCCTGCCCACCGACCGCCTCAGCGCGCTGGCCACGCACGGGAGCGTCGAGGCGCTGGCGGTGCAGGGCCTGGCGCCGGACCAGGCTCGCATTCTCGAGCGCGCGCTGCGCGACCGCGGCGGCGTCGTGCTGACCGACGCGGATGGCGGTCGTGCCCTTCTGCTGGCGCCGCTGATGGCCATGGCTGACCTCCCCGTTGCGCTCGCCGCGTGGAGCGAGTCGGCCCAATCCCTCGGTGCGGCGATCGGAGACGTGCTGATGGCGCACAGCTCGTGGCCACCGCCGCTGCGCGCCGGCGAGCACACGCTGGAATTCCGTGACCGTACGCTGGTGATGGGCGTCATCAACGTCACGCCCGACTCCTTCGCCGGCGATTCCATCCACGACGACGTGGCGGCTGTCGTCGAGCGGGTGCGCGGCTTCGTCGATTCCGGCGTCGACCTCATCGACATCGGCGGTGAGAGCACCCGGCCCAACTCTGCGCCGATCGACGCCGGCGAGGAGCTGGCCCGCGTG
>CATPCA010000019.1 GCA_955652545.1 Candidatus Dormiibacterota bacterium | reverse complement strand
GCTCACCGACCGGGTGCTCGTCGCCCTCCGCTGACAGCCGTCGGCGGCGGCTGATCCCGGCGCGACGGAACTCGGCCGGACCGGTGCGATGATGGTCGCGAATGACCGACCAGATGCCGCCACCTCCAGCCGGCGCCTACGTGTGGACCCCCGACGGGTACAAGTGGATGCCGGCCGCCGACGCCCCGCCTCCCCCGCCAGCGCCGGCCCCCCTGGTGCCCAGCGGTGAGGGCTACACCTGGCGGCCGGCGGGCAGCCCCGCGGTGCCGGTGTCGCCGGACTCGATCCATCGCGCACCGACGAGCAACCAGCAGCGCCGCGGGGGACTGGCCGGTGGGCTGATCGCCGCCGTGATCGGGTTCCTCAAGTGGGGTGTCGTCCTGCTCAAGTTCGGCAAGCTGGGCGGGACCGCGATCAGCTTCGTGATCTCGGTGTTCATCTTCGCCGGGATCTTCGGCTGGCAGTTCGGCATCGGGGCACTGATGCTGATCGCCGTCCACGAGAGCGGCCACATGATCTTCGCCCGTGCCGAGGGCCTCAAGGTGTCGGCCCCCATCTTCCTGGGGCCGTTCGGGGCCCTGGTGACGACGCGGGGCTTCCGCGATGCCCGCCAGGAGGCGATAGTGGCCATCGGTGGACCGGTGGTGGGCACGATCGCGTCCGGGGCCTGCTATGTCTTCGCGGAGTCACTGACCCCGGGCAACACGCGGTATCTCTTCCTGGCGTTGGCCTACTTCGGCTTCCTGGTCAACCTTTTCAACATGATTCCGATGTCGCCACTCGACGGGGGCCGGGTGGCCAGCGCCGTGTCGAAGTGGGCCAACGTCGCGGGTATCGCCGTGCTCGTGCTGGTGCTCGCCGGCTACTACCTCTCGGGCGCGTACGTCAACCCCTTCCTGGTGCTCATCCTCATCATCGGCGTCTTCAGCACCGTCGGCCGCTTCCAGCGCGCCAAGCGCGGCCAGGAGCCGCCGCCGCTGTCGGCACGTACACGGGTCGCGATCGGTGTCGCGTATCTCGGTCTGCTGCTGGTCTGCCTGGTTGGGATGTCGGTCGCGCACAGTGCCCTGCTCAACGCGGGCATCGGGCAGCAGATCGTCTGAACGCGGCTCAGGCCGGCGCAGCCGGGCCCTGGCACTGCGGGTAGGGGAACGTCATCGAGTTGTACACGTCGTTGAAGATCTCGAGTTCGGACGCGGCGGTGTAGTTGTAATCGAGCGCCAGCGCATGCGTGGCGTCGAGCCGGAGGCGGATCTGGGCCAGCAGGGCCAGCGGGCCGGCAGTGCCCGGGGTGGGCGTGGGTGGTGCGCCGGCGGTGCGGCTGTACTCGTTGAGGTTGCCGGTGAAGCCGCAGACGATGACCGTCGTCTGGCCGGAGCCGAGGTACCCCGGCGCTCCGCCGGGGCCGAAGGCCGACGTCTTGGCGCCGGTGCGCACCACGATCGACTGCGGTCCATTGAGCGGATGGAACAGTGTGTCCGACGTCTCCTCCGCGAACGTCCAGTCCTGCGGATACAGGGCGCTGAAGTTGCGCGCCGTCGACTGGTACTGCTGGAACTGGCCGGCGGCGGTCAGGGTCGGGTCGCCCGTGATCCAGCCCGTGACCGTCTGTCCCTGCACCTTGTACCACCCGCCGTTCTGGTCAGTATGGTCAAGAACCGACAGGACGACGCCCTCCGCCGCGGTGCCGAGGTGTGGAGAGCTCACCTGGGGGGCGCTGTGGATGTTGAGGCCGAGCGGGCTCAGCACTGTCCGAACCCCGGAGGCGGCCGAGGACGACGGCGTGCTGCCGGGCGTCCCGCTCACGCCACCCTGGCCGGGCGGGTTGGTCGCCACCCCGGTCGGGGCGCCGCTGTCGCTGCAGCCGGCGAGGAGGACCCCGGCGAGCGCGGCGACGATCCACGGTGTCCGCATCGCCACCGCACCGTAACGCACGGCGCTCACGCGCTGACCAGCACGTCGAGCACCGCCTCGGTCGACGCAGCCAGCGCGTCGAGGTCGTAGCCGCCCTCGAGAATCCACGCGCTCCGCGGCGCCGGCGGCAGGCCGGCCAGCGAGCTGATCCGCTGCGCAACCTGGGCGTAGGTCTCTGTCTCGAGGAGCAGCTCAGCCAGGGGGTCGGCGCGATGGGCGTCGAACCCGCAGCTGACCACGAGGAGCTCCGGCTCGAAGGCGCGCAGCGCGGGGATCACGATGCCGTCGAACTCGCTCAGCCACGCCGGCGCCGACGTGCCCGCGGGCAGCGGCACATTGACGGTGAGCCCCGGTGCCTGCGGGCCGCCGCGCTCGGACAGCGCGCCGCTCCCAGGGTAGAAGGGGAACTGGTGCAGCGAGGTATAGAGGACGCCGGCGTCGTTCCAGAACGTGTCCTGGCTGCCGTTGCCGTGGTGCACATCGATGTCGACGATGGCCACCCGCCGGATGCCTCGCTCGGCGCGGGCGTGCTCGATGGCGACGGCCACGTTGTTGTACAGGCAGAAGCCCATCGCCCGGCTGGCGGTGGCGTGATGTCCGGGCGGTCGCAGGACCGCGAATGCCGCGTCACATTCGCCCGTGGCCACGGCCTCCACCGCCGCGATCGCGCCACCGGCGGAGACGCGCGCGCAGGCATCCGAGGAGGGTGTCGCGTAGGTGTCGGCGTCGAAGTGGCCACCGCCCGCCGCGCAGAGTGCGGCCACCCGGTCGAGGTGGTTGCGCGTGTGAACGCGGAGCAGCGCGTCGTCGTCCGCCGGTGCGATCGCCAGCCGGGGGAGCGCGGCCAGCCCGGCCACTGCTGCCAGCCGGGCGCGGATCGCCTCGACGCGGTCAGGGCGCTCGGGGTGCCCCGGCAAGAGGTGGGTCACATGCCTGCCGTCCTCGACGATGGCCACCCGGCCCACTGCGGTCAGGCCGCCGCGCGCACCGCCGCGATGCGGTCGCGCAGCTCGCGGGCGGCGAGGCGGGGATCCGCTGCGGCGCAGATGCCGCGGCTGACCGGGACGACGGCTCCCCCACCCCGGGCGTCGAGCCCGGCCCTGACCGCAGCCTCGAGGTCGCCACCCTGGGCCCCGACCCCGGGGAGGAGCAGCGGGGCCGATGGCGCCCGTCGCCGGACATCCGCGACCGCGTCCGGGGCCGTGGCGCCGACCACGAAGCCGATCGTTCCCCCGTCGGGGTCCCAGCCCTGGGCGACGTCGACGATGCGCTGGTAGAGCCTCCTGCCGTCCGGACCTGCGGGATGGTCGAGGAAGTCGGTTGCGCCGGGGTTGCTGGTGCGCGCGACGATGAAGACGCCACGGCCCGGGCGGGTGAGCCAGGGCGCGACACTGTCGTGTCCGAGGAGCGCGCTGACGGTGACCACGTCGGCGCCGAGAACGTCGTACAGTGCCCGCGCGTACGCCTCGGCGGTGTTGCCCACGTCCCCGCGCTTGGCGTCGAGGATCAGCAGCGTGTCGGTCGGGATTGCCGACCGCAGCCGTTCGAGGAGCGCGTAGCCGGCGCTGCCGTACTGCTCGAAGAAGGCGAGGTTGGGCTTGACTGCGCAGACATGCTCGAGCGTGGCGTCGAGCAACACATGGCACTCGCGCTCTGCCGCGGCCGCGTCGACCGTCCCGTCAGGGTCGAGCCCGAGACAGAGGAGCGAGTCGCTGGCCCTGATCGCCTGCGCGAGGCGACCCGCGAACGTCACGGCCGCCGCTACCAAGCGTCCCGGCTCGTGCTCGGTTGAATCGCGCCCTGGTCGGTTCGGGGCGCGTAGGGCAGGTCGATGCGCGGCTGCTCACGGGCAGCGCAGCGCGGGCAGATCCGGGCGATGTGGCCATCGAGGATGACCCCGGCCAGCCGGTAGATCGGCGTCGGCGTGCCGCAGTTGTCGCACGGGTCGAGGACCGGCATGGTGCGGCCAAGTATGGCAGGCGTCCGGCGGCGCCCCGATCAGCCCGCCGGTGGAGGGAAGATGCTGTCGATCCGTGCCAGCACCTCGGGCGTCAGCTTGTCGAGAGCGGCCAGCGCGCCGATGTTCTCGTGCACCTGCTCCACCCTGCTGGCGCCGGTGATCACCGTCGAGACGTGCGGATTGGCGGCGCACCAGGCGATCGCCAGTTGCGCAAGGCTGACGCCGAGGTCGTCCGCCACCTGCTTGAGCTCGCGCACGGATCGATTTGCCTGCGGGTTGGTGAGCTCCTCCGCCAGCCAGCCATAGCCGGGCAGCGTCGCCCGGCTGTTGGCGGGGACTCCGTCGAGGTACTTGCCGCTGAGCAGGCCGGACGCCAGCGGGCTCCAGGTGGTGAGCCCGAGGCCGATCTCGTCATACAGTGGCGCGAACTCCACCTCCACCTTGTGGCGCTCCAAGAGGTTGTACTGCGGCTGCTCCATGACCGGCCGATGCAGGTGGTCGCGCTCGGCGACGCGCCAGGCGGTGCGAATCTCGTCCGCGCTCCACTCCGACGTGCCCCAATACAGCGCGCGACCGGACTCGATGATGTCGTGCAGCGCCCACACTGTCTCGTCGATCGGCGTCTCCGGGTCGGGACGGTGGCAGAAGATGAGGTCGAGGAAGTCAAGACCGAGACGCTGCAGCGATCCCTCGACGGCGTGCAAGAGGTACTTGCGATTCAGCGTGTTCCGGGTGTTGACCGAGTCCTCGATGCCCCAGAAGAATTTGCTGGAGACGACGTAGGTGTGGCGCGGCCAGCCGAGCTCCTTGATCGCCCGGCCCATGATCGTCTCCGATTGCCCACCGGCATAGACCTCGGCGTTGTCGAAGAAATTGATGCCGGCGTCGTACGCCGCTGCGAGGCACTCACGGGCGCCGTCCCCGTGCAGTTGGGGGCCGAAGCTGACCCACGATCCGAAGGAGAGAACGCTGAGCTGGAGCCCGGAGCGGCCGAGGCGGCGGTACTGCATTGTCATGCGCCGAGGATACGTGATGGCAATGGGCGATCCGCGATGCATCGCGGCCCGCGGATGCCACCATGTGACTCATGCCGACAACCCCTCCCCCGCACGACGTGCAGGAGTTCCTGCGCCAACCGAATCCCTGCGTGGTTGCCAGCGTCGACCCGCGGGGTGCGCTGCACACGGCTGCCACGTGGTACGCGTGGCAGGATGACGGAACGGTGTTGCTCAACATGGACGAGAGTCGGCGCCGCCTCGAGCACCTGCGCCGCGACCCGCGTGTCGCCCTGACCATGCTCGACGCCGACAACTGGTACCGCCACGTGTCGATCGTCGGCCGGGTGCTCGAGATCCGCGTCGACGCAGGCCTCGAGGACATCGACCGTCTGGCCCGCCACTACACCCGTCAGCCCTACGGCAACCGCGACCGGCGCCGATGGTCAGCGATCGTTGGCGTCAACCGTTGGCACAGCTGGGATAGCCGGTAGGTTCTGCCACTCAGCCGGTTCGAGGCAGACGACGAGCCGCCACCGGATCGTCGCCTGCCCTCTGAGGGTTGGGCCTCAGCGCTTGGCGTAGTCGCCGAAACCGGTCCAGTCGATCACGACGGCTGCCTCGTCTCCGACGATCCAAGCGTCATGTCCAGGGGGAATGATCATCAGGTCGCCAGGGCCGAACTCGTCCTCGGTCCCGTCGTTCATGACCACCTTCATCCGCCCGGAGATGACATACCCGGCGTGAGCCGCCTCGCAGCTGTCCGTCTTGGCAATCGGCTTGATGTGCTCAGACCATTTCCAACCGGGCTCGAAGCGCGCCCGCCCGACGGGTCCGGCCTCGGTGTTGACCAGGTCGAGCTTGCCCTTGCCCGCCTCGAACGGGCGCGTCTCATCGGGCTTGTCCAGGCTCTTGCGGGTCATTCGCGTCGCGGTGGTTGCCATGTCGAACCTCCCCAGTTGGCTGTGCGGTTGATGAGCGCGATCGTCGAGCGTACGCCGTCGATGCGGGCGTTGTCAGCCCGCCATGCCGTAGGCGATCGGGCGGCTTTCGTCCGGCGATGAGCGCGACGGTGGCGGACACGCCCGTCCCGCAGGAGGTGATCACCGGTGCGGATGTCCTGTTCACCCCGGGGCTGCGCAACGCCGGGGAGATCCGAGCGGTGTGCGGCGCAGTCACCAAGCCGCTGAACGTTCTGGCACTGCGGGGCGGGCTCACGTTCGCTGAGATGGTCCGGGCCGGCGCCCAGCGAGTCAGCGTCGGTGGCGGCCTGACCTGGGTCGCGGCCGGTGCCATGGCGGACGCCGCCACCACGATTCGCGACACCGGCGACTTCTCGGCTCTCGCCCTCAGGCCCCCACTGGCAGAGTGGTTCGCGCGCTGATCGCTCGGCGTTCGCAACCCGCAACGGGCGCCGGTCTCCGCATCGACCGGCGTCCGCTGCGTCACGCCCTCCGGACCTCAGAAGTCCTCGGGTGGCCGGGTCTGTCCTGTGTAGTCACCGACCACGAACGCGGTGTACGGCCCATCCAGAAGCCCCGGGGTGACGCCCGGGACGTTTGTGCTGCCGTACTGGAACTCGAGATGCTTGTCCTCGCCGATGATGATGGCGCGGTGGTTGAACTGGTCGGCGATCGCTGTGTCGCCGTCGGCGAGACGCACCGCGTTGGTCGGCAGCGGCGACGAATTGCTGTTGTGCGGGTGGTTGGTGAAGTACTGGAAGACGACGTCCTTGTCTTCGGTCACCTCGACGATCCGGCTGTGACCGGAGTCGGTGATCAACGTGTTGCCGTTGGGCAGGCGGCTGGCGAAGGCCGCGAACTGCAGCGGGGCCGTGACCGTCGGGCTGCCGCTGCCGTACTGCCAGACGATGTGGCCGCTCCGAGTGATCTCGATGACCCGGTTGTTGTTCTCGTCGGCGATGAGCACGTGGCCGTTGCGGAGCACCTCGGCGCTATTGGGATTGTTCAGTGCGCCGGGGCCGGATGCCGGTCCGTAGGACCACACGATCTTCCTGGTGAAGCGACCGACCTCGATCACCCGATTGTTGCCCTGGTCGACGATGAGGATGTTGCGATTGGCCAGCTGGATAG
>CATPCA010000018.1 GCA_955652545.1 Candidatus Dormiibacterota bacterium | reverse complement strand
CGATCCCCAATTGCTGGAGAAGGTCACCGACGTGGTCGGGCTGTACTTGCATCCGCCAGAGCAGGCCCTGGTGCTCTGTGTCGACGAGAAATCCCAGATCCAAGCGCTGGATCGCACTCAGCCGTTGCTGCCGATGCGTCCCGGCCAAGTGGAGCGCCGCACCCACGATTACGTCCGTCACGGCACCACCACGCTCTTTGCCGCCCTCGACGTCGCCACCGGTCAGGTCACCGGCCGCTGCTACAAGAGCCACCGCCACCAGGAGTTCTTGCGCTTTCTCCAATTGATCGCCGCCACCCACCGGCGCGGCCAGATCCACTTGGTCCTCGACAACTACCGCACCCACAAACACCCGGTGGTCAAGCTGTGGTTGGCGCACCACCCTCGCTTCCATCTGCACTTCACGCCCACCAGTGCCAGTTGGATGAATCAGGTGGAGACCTGGTTCTCACTCCTGGAGCGGCGCGCCATCCGCCGCGGCGTGTTTCGCAACATCGCCGTCCTCCGCGACGCGATCCAGCGATTCCTCGACGGCTGGAACGAGCAAGCCCACCCCTTCGCATGGACAAAGACCGCCGACCACATCCTGGCCAAGGCTAACCGTGAAGCTATTTCCGCGTCAGTGCACTAGCGTGGTGACGGGCGGTCGAGGTTCCAGTGCCTCCCCACGGAGGTGAACCAGCCCTGCTCTTGGGCAGGGAGCAGCGAGAAACGGCTGATGGTCCGCTGCCCACCCTCGAAGTCACCGTACAGCAGGTCGATGGTGAGCGTCGCGCGTTCATTGATCGCGTCGCGTGCCCCGATGAACTCCGGCGACGCCGGTTCCCGAAACGCTCCCTGCCAGAACCCGCTGTCGCCGGCCGGCACGTAGATATCGCGCGTGAGCCGGCGGAAGTCCTTCGGGTCGGGAGCCGACTGGTCGCCCAGACGCCTGCCCGGCTCGAACCGCCATCCGTGCAACACCCCGATACCGCTCCCCACGTTCCGCAACGAGATCGCCAGGTAGATCGCGTCGTCGGTCACCTCGGTGACGGCGCGACCGCCGTCGACCTTCACCCAGTGTTGATCAACGAAGGAGATCTTCTCCGGCGGGTCCTGCAATCGGGACGGCACCAGCAGCGGTCGCAGTCCGGCAAGGAGCGAACCCTCGGCGGCGCGAGCTGCGCGGTTGGCGCTGCGCACCGAGGCGAACGTTGCGGCCCCGAGCACAAGCGTACCGCCGGCGGTTGCCAGTGAGGAGATTGTCGTCCAATCCATGATGTGCAATATGAACAGGACGACGCATGATCTCGCAGGCGTGGCCCGGCAGAGTTTCGCGTCGGGGTCGAGTCAATCGGGAAGGAAGGCTTCGTAGAGCGAGGGAAGGTCATGGCCGCCATGACCACCGGCGACAGCCCGTGCGTAGGTGTCGTGCAGTGCTTCAGTGAAAGCGCTGTCGATGCCGGCATCTCGGCTTGCGCGCACGATCTGAGCGATGGCGGCCGTGTGAACGCTCAGGGTGGCATCGACGCTCTCGGGATAGGTTCGAGGACGCGCCATGGCCGCGGCGGCGATCCCGGCATCCATCGGGGTACGGCCCTCTGAGAAGTCATGCCTGGTGGCAAACTCGAGCAGCGCGTCAGGGACACCGGCTGTGGTGAAGAACACATCGAGGGGGATCGACTCGGCATCGCAGAGCGCGGCGGCGTGAAGCAGTCCCGCCAACCGCGCGTACGCGAACTCCAGCGAGGCCAGGTCAAGGGCGGCTGCCGCGCCGACCGCCTCACCGCAGAACCTCGCCTCGCCACCAAGAGCCGAAAGCACGTCCCGTTGCGCGTCGAACACCGCCGCATCGCCTGAATAGAGAATTTCGCAGCCGTCTGTCCCGATGGTTCTCGGGTAGCCGGCGATGGCGCCGTCGAGGTACGCGGCGCCGTGTTGACGGGCCCACTGTTGACCGTCGCGCGCATCGACCGGCGTGCCTGTGGTCAGTTGAACGACGGTCCTGTCAGCGATCACCCTCTCGACATTCGCCGTTCGCAGAACGGCGTTGCTCGCCTGGTAATTGAGGAGCGAGACAACGATGGTGTCGCTGGCTCCCACCGCTTCCTCCGCCGAGCCGGCGACCCGGGCGGTTGTCTTGAATGGGAGCGCCCTTCCTGGGCTGCGGTTCCAGACCGCGAGCTCATATCCGGCTCTGTGGAACGCGCTCGCCAGTGCTGACCCCATGAGGCCGAGGCCGATAACCGTGACCGTGCTCTTGTCTGCCATTTTCAATCCTCCTCTATTGCCCTCGGTGATAGCGTCGCTCGACCTGGGTTGGCCTCGGCATCGCTCCCTGAATCGTCGGCGAGCTTCTCGCTGCTACCCTCGAACCACCAAGACCGGCCCTTGGAGACGTGTGATGCCCACCGCCAGTGACTGGAACGTAAAGATCATCGACGAGTTTCGAGCCAACCAGGGGCGTGTGGGCGGACCCTTCGAGGGTGCACGGCTCACGCTCATCCATCATCGCGGTCGCAAGAGCGGCACGGAGTACGTGGCGCCGGTGATGTATCTCCCGTCGGATTCCGACAAGGACGTCATGTACATTTTCGCGACGAACAGGGGGGCGCCGGACAACCCCGCCTGGTACCACAACCTCGTGGACGCGGGTACCGCCGAGGTCGAGGTGGGCACCGACACGTTTCCTGTGTCGGTCACCGAGCTCGCGGGCCCGGAGCGCGAGCGCGTGTACGCCGAGCAGACGCGTCGCCACCCGCACTTCGGCGAATACGAGCGGAACACGGCGGGCATACGCACGATCCCCGTGCTCGCGTTACGCCGCACCTGACGCGCCGCGTGGCACGGCGACCCTCACTGGAACCCAGTGGAGGAGGGCGATGGTGCCCCAGAGGATGAAGAAGCCGAGCAGTTGCACCGCGTCGATGGTCGCGCCGAGCACGAAATAGTTGATCACCAGCGCGCTCGCCGGAAACGCCAGCTCAGCGAATGTCGCGATCGAGGCCGGCGTTCGGCGCAGTCCGCGGTAGTACAGCAACATTCCGACCAGTCCCGAGATAACGGCGAGCAGCACAAGGCGCACCCAGTCGGTGGAGGTCGCCGCGGAGGGCAGCAGCCCTCCCTGGGTTGCCGCGATCACCCCGAGGAGCGGGAGCGCGCAGGTGAATCGCAAGCCCGTCAGCACGTCCGGCTCGACGTGCGTAAGAGCAGCGCGACCGAGCACGGTTGCGCTGCCCCACAGGGCTGCCGCAACCAGCGCGAGCAGCGCGGCCTTTCCTTGGGCACCGGCGAACGCGTGCGCCGGGTCGAGGGCGCCGAACGAGAGCAGGTAGGTCCCTGCAAGCGCTGCCAGGGCGATTGGCAGCAGCCGGGCACGTGGCCGTTCGCCGAGCGCCAATGCAGCTGCGCCCAGAGCCCACAGGGGCTGGGTCTTCTGCAGCAGGATCACGACGTCCGGGTTGCCGGACTGGAACGCGAAGGTGAAAGCGAGAGTGGCGAGGGCGGACCCACCCCAGGCCACTCCAAGCACCGCGAGCCACGCGCGCCCCGGGATGCGAGCAATCGCGGCGGCACCTCTCACCAGGCGCGGCGCGACCAGGATGGTCAGGAT
>CATPCA010000017.1 GCA_955652545.1 Candidatus Dormiibacterota bacterium | reverse complement strand
TGCCATCGTCGTTGGGGTCGAGGTTGACCGCGGCTTCGCCGGTGAGCACGCCGGCCCGGGCTCGGAGCCCGGGTGCGCCCACCTGCTCACCGAAGGCCGCCACCGCGTCCACGAGCTCGAGGGCCGCGCGGACCGCGCGCTCCGCGTCGTTCTCCTGGATAGCCTGGACGCCCCACGCCGCCATGACCGCGTCGCCGATGAACTTCTCGACGGTGCCGCCATAGCGGGTGATCACGGTACGGGCGGTGTCGAAGTACCGGCCCAGCAGCTCCCGCACGTCCTCGGCGTCACGGTGCTGCGACAGGGACGTGAACCCGACCAGGTCGGCAAACAGCACGGAAACATGCCGCCGCTCGGCAGGGCGGACGTGGCCGCCGTTCGCGAGCGCCGGCGGGGACAGCGGCTGACGTGGCGCTGCGCCGGTAAGTGCTGCGCCGCACTCGCCGCAGAACTCATCACCCTCTTGGTTGGCGGCTCCACAAGCAGCGCACGAATACTCCAGCGCTGCGCCACATTTCCGGCAGAAGCGGCGCCCCGCGCGGTTGTCCACTCCGCATGCAGGGCAGTTCATCACGAGGGAGCTTAGCGACCGGGGAGCCGGGTTGAACATCCGCCAGACCGGCACTGGCATGAGCTTCCCGGAGGGAATCGCACCCGGGGCGGATGGGACCCTCGGGTTCACCAACGATGGCAGCAACTCGATCGGGCGGATCACCGCCGAACGTAGAGCGTCGGACCAATCCCTGAGCCGTTCGCAGCCCCTGCCGGGTCCATGGGGGGCCAGGGCGTTGACCGGTCGAGGGCAGCCCCCTCCGTGGGCTCGTCGTCCGGCGTGAGGTTGATGGCCTATCACTCTCGGTGCCACAGCCGCTCAGGCCCAGATAACCCCGCTCGGTGGCGAGTACCCTTTGTGGGATGAAATGCGCCGCTTGCGGTGCCGATAACAAGCCCGGGCGGCGGTTCTGCAGCCAGTGCGGCGCATCGGTCCAGCGACTCTGTCCATCGTGTAGTGCCCCGTACGACGAGGGGGAGCGCTTCTGTGGCGACTGCGGGTCCCCGCTCGATGCGGTCGCAGCCCAGACCGCGCGCCCTCAAATCAACGCTGTTCCCAGCCTCGCGACCGCCGCCCCGGAGGCGGCTCCAACTGCGGAGCGACGGCACATCACCGTGCTCTTTGCGGACTTGGTCGGCTTCACGTCACTGTCTGAACAGCGTGATGCGGAGGACGTCCGCGAGCTCTTGAGCCGCTATTTCGCGACGGCTCGCACCATTATCGCCCGCTACGGCGGCACAGTGGAGAAGTTCATCGGCGACGCGGTGATGGCCGTGTGGGGGGTGCCGACCGTTCATGAAAGCGACGCTGAGCGTGCTGTTCGTGCTGGCCTGGAGCTGGTGGACGCTGTGGCTGCCTTCGGCGAGGAGGTTGGGGCCCCGGACCTGCGTGCGCGCGCCGGCGTGCTCACGGGAGAGGCCGCGATCAACGTCGGTGTGACCGGCGAGGGAATGGTTGCCGGCGACCTTGTCAATACCGCGTCCCGCGTGCAATCCGTTGCCGAACCGGGGAGCGTCTTCGTCGGTGAGGCGACCCGCCAATCCTCCGAAGCCGCCATCGTGTACGAGGACGCCGGGTCGCACGAGCTCAAAGGGAAGCCAGAGCTCCTTCACCTGTGGCGTGCGCTGCGCGTCGTCGCCAACCGAGGTGGGTCGATGCGGCCGACCGGACTGGAGCCACCGTTCGTCGGCCGCGAGCGCGAACTGCGGCTGCTGAAAGAGTGCCTTCATGCGACCAACGAAGAGACCAAATGTCGTTTGCTCTCCATCGTCGGTGTCGGCGGTGTCGGCAAGTCCCGGCTTGCCTGGGAGTTCGAGAAGTACGTCGATGGCCTCACCGAGGAGATCTGGTGGCATCGCGGTCGCTGCCTGGCGTACGGCGAAGGCGTGGCGTACTGGGCGCTCGCGGAGATGGTGCGCATGCGCGCCCGCATCGTGGAGAACGAATCAACAGAGGCAGCGAGGCAGAAGCTGCGGAGCACGGTCGACGAGTTTGTCCTCGATGCCGAGGAACGTCGCTGGGTGGAGCCCAGGCTGGCGCACCTGATCGGCCTCGAAGAAGGCGCGGCAAGCGACCCGCGGGACCTGTACGCAGCGTGGCGATTCTTTTTCGAGAGGATGGCGGCGACGGGGCTCACGGTGCTGGTGTTCGAGGACCTCCAGTGGGCTGACGGCGGTCTGCTCGACTTCATCGAGTACATGCTCGAATGGTCGCGCAACTCGCGCATTCTCCTCGTCACGCTGTCTCGCCCCGAGATCGCCGATCGACGCGCCGGCTGGGGGGCTGGACGGCGCGGACTCACATCCCAGTATCTCGACCCACTGTCGCCGGAGGCGATGGAGCAGCTGCTCGAGGGGATGGTGCCGGGGATGCCCGGTGATCTCAGCATGCGCATACGCGAGCGCGCGGCCGGGATACCCCTGTACGCAGTCGAGACGGTACGCATGCTGCTCGACCGAGGCCTTTTGGTGCAAGACGGTGACACCTATCGGACCAACGGATCCCTGGACTCGCTCGAGGTTCCGGAGAGCCTGCACGCACTGATCGCGGCGAGGCTGGACAGTCTTGGCACAACCGAACGGCAGCTGCTTCAGGACGCCGCCGTTCTCGGTCAGTCGTTCAGCGCACACGCACTCAGCGCGATTACCGCCCAACCGGCGGAGGACGTTGAGGCCACACTGACTTCGCTGGTGAACAAAGATCTCCTTGCGATCCAATCCGACCCGCGTTCCCCCGAACGGGGGCAGTACCTGTTCGTCCAGGATCTGGTGCGAAGCGTCGCGTACGGGACGCTTGCGCGACGCGCGCGCAAACTACGACATCTCGCCGCGGCCGCGTACCTGGAGAGCGCATGGTCCGGAGAGGACGAGGTCGCCGAGGTGGTTGCGTCCCACCTGGTGGCGGCGCATGCGGCTGACAGCGAGGCGGGCGATGCGGCCGAGATTCGCGAGCGCGCCCGGGTCGCCCTGGTGCGCGCTGGTGAGCACGCAGCCTCGCTGGCGGCGGCGGAGTCCGCGCAGCGCTACTACGAGCAAGCAATCGAGTTGGCGGACGAAGCGTCCGCAGGCGAACTCCATTCGCGTGCAGGAGACATGGCCTGGATGCAGGGCCACGTGGAGCGAGCGAGAACTCATTTCGAGCGGGCCGAGCAACTCTTCGAAGCCCGGGGCAACCTCCACGCCGCGGCAATGGCTCTCTCGAAGTCCGCCTCGACCCTGGTTGGCGAAGGAAGGGTCGCCGAGGCAATCGAGGCTGGAGAGCGAGCTCTGGACACGCTATTCGCTGTTGCGGCTGACAGTCCCGGGCTTGCAGCCGACCAGGCATCGACGCTGGCACGCCTCGGCAGATCGCTGTATTTCAACGGCGATCTCGAGCGCGGCATGGAGATGACCGAGCGCGCCCTTCAGTTCGCTGAATCAGAGGGCTTTGCGGACGTCTTCACCATGGCGCTGGACACCAAGGCCTGCATTCTGGCGGCGCACGGGCGTCTCGACGAGGCGGAGGTGCTCGAGCGTGCCGCCCTGAAGTCGGCGCTCGAGAACAACCTGCCGCTGGTGGCGAGCGCCACCTATGGGAATGTCGGCGCGACCCTGGAAGAGAAAGAGAACCTCGAAGACGCTCTGAGCCTGTGCGAGGA
>CATPCA010000016.1 GCA_955652545.1 Candidatus Dormiibacterota bacterium | reverse complement strand
GCCGGTCAGCCCGTCGTGGAACGCCTGGTACTGCAGCTCACCCTGCAGCCTGACCCGATCGGTGACATCGCTGACGACCACGACAACGGCCGCTCGACCGGCGAAAACCACGTTGGCGACATCGAGCTCGACATCCAGGATGGCACCGCCCTTGGTGCGATGCCGGGTGTCTTGGAAGTGCTTCTTGCTCTGCTTGGCCAGCGCAACACGGTCATCCTGCAGCTGTTCGGCCTCGTCCTCGACGCGCAGATCGGTCTGGCGGAGAGCGAGGAACTCATCGCGCGAATACCCGTACAGGTCGAGCGCAGCGTTGTTCACCGCGAGGTAGCGAAACGTCTGCAGGTCGAGGAGGAACATGGGCTGCGGGTTGCACTCGAAGAAGGCCTGAAAGGTGCGGTCGCTCTCGGTGAGCGGGACGGCATCCGATGCTGGGCGGAAGCTAGGCAACAATTCGCTCCGCGATGTCACGAAAATGATTGGAGCCGGCATCGACGGCGGACCCGCGGCTGAACGGTCGTCCGTATTCACCAGCCTGCGCCCCCAGGGCCAGTCACGACGCGGCGGTGGGGCTGCTGTTGCGGGATTGTCATGCCAGCGCACCGCGCTGTCCGGCGGTACACTCGCGATTGATATACCAAGCTCGGAGGTCCGCCTGTGGCAAACGAGATGAGCGCGTTGACAGAGATGGCCGCAGACGCCATCGACAGGCTGGCGATCACCCCGGCGGAGCAGTTGCACAAGGGCATTGCTCGACGTGTCTTCAATGCGGTCGGCGTCGCGTCGACTCCGACGCGCCTGGCTCGTGACCGCCTGTCGACCTCAGCGTATGCCGTCACTCGCACTGCAATGGTCCGCGGCGCCGGCGCCCTGGCGGCCGGACTGCGCAACGCGAGCGGCAATGCTGACTTCCGCCCGCTCAGCCGCTCACCAGGCGGCCGGATGGTGATCGGTGCCCTCAACGCGGTGGCCGGCGACCGCCTCGCCGAGCGCGGCAGCGACCTCGCCATTGAGATGGCCGTTCGCCATGGCGGCATCGACGTGGCGTGCCCCCCGGATGCCATCGCCGGCGCCTTTCCGACGGCGACGCCGTGTTCATGCACGGTTTGGGCGGGACGGAGGAGTGGTGGCAGCGCCCTCGCGGCAACGGGAGCAGGCCGGGGGCGCACTTCGGCGATGGTCTGTACGAGGACGCCTGGTTCACCCCGGTCTACGTGCGCTTCAACTCGGGCCTGCACGTCAGCGAGAACGGCGCCCATCTCGCTGCGCTGCTCGACTCGCTGGTCGATGCTTGGCCGGTGCCGGTGCGGCACCTCGTCCTCATCGGACATTCCATGGGTGGGCTCGTCATCCGCTCGGCATGCCACGCGTGCAGGCTGGCCGAGCACCGCTGGCCGGCGATCACAGCGCACGTGGTCACGCTGGGCACGCCGCACCACGGGGCGCCATTGGCGAAGGCCGTCCACTGGGCCGCGTGGGCGCTCCGACGCCTTCCGGAAACGCGACCCATGGCCCAGATTCTCGACACGCGCAGCGCGGGGATCCAGGACCTGCGCTTTGGCACCCTGCATGAGGACGACTGGCGTGCGGACGCGCCCGACGTTTTCGATGACCGGCGCCAGGAGATCCCGCTCCTGCCGAACTGCCAGTACACGTTCATCACGGCGACGATCACGGTGAATCCGAAGCACCGCGTCGGGTGGCTGTTGGGCGACCTGCTGGTGCGCACCGAAAGCGCCAGCGGACCGTGCCGCGAACGCACGATTCCCATCGCGCCCGAATCAGTCGTGCACCTCGGCGGACTGACCCACATCAACCTCCTCGATCACCCGCAGGCGTACGACGCGCTGCTCAATGCCGTCTCGACGCGCGCTGGGGGTGAACGCCGCACCTGATCGGGCGCCGGCGCGCGTGCCATGATCTCTCGCTCATGAACCCGTCGACATCCGAGAACGGACAGGGTCCCTTGGTTGAGCACGTGATCGTCGTCGCGCTGGAGAACCGTTCCTTCGATCACATGCTCGGTTTCCTCGACCACCCCAACCCGGCGTTCGAGCGACTGACGCAGGACGGGCGGTACGACAACCCGGGTTGGGACGGTGGGCCACCGGTGCCGGCCAGCCCGGACGCCAAGCCGGTGCTGCCAATCGGGCCCGATCATTCCCACGACGGTGTCATCGAGCAGTTGGCCCTCGATGCTCATGGCCAGCCCACCAATCAAGGATTCGTCACCAGCCTCGAGAGAGCCGGCCGGAACCCGATTCGCCCGAAGTACAGCGGCCTGCTCAGCCCTGCGGTCAACTTGTTCAGGGGCCTCATCGGCCCCAAGAGGCCTTCGACCCCGAGTCGAGGCCCGCTCGCCATGTTGTGTCAGCCGCCGAGCCAGGTGCCCGTGCTGAGCCAGCTGGCGCGGGACTTCGCGGTGTGCACGCGCTGGTTCTGCCCAGTGCCCGGCGAGACGTGGCCCAACCGCAACTTCCTCCATGCCGCCACATCCGACGGGGAGACCGACATCGACCTCCGTTTCTATGACGACACAACGATCTTCGAGCGGCTGGAAGAGAACGGCAAATCCTGGCACATCTACTACGACGACACCCCGCAGGTCTGGGCGTTTCGTGAGCTGTGGGACACAGCGGAGCGACACGCCAACTGGTACCCGTTCCCTGACTTCGTCGCTCATGTCGCCGCCGGGCAGCTGCCGTCGTACTCGTTCATCGAACCGAACCATCGCCCCCCACTGCCTCTCATGAATGACCGAGTGAGCAGCGGCCCGGAGGTCAGCAACAACCAGCACCCCGAGAACAACCTGGTGTCCGACGCTGCCTACGATGTCTTCAATGCGGGTGCAGCAACCGACTTCGCGCGCGCCGAGACCCTGATCGCCACCATCTACGAGGCCCTTCGGGCGCACCCCGCAGTGTTCGAGCGGTCGCTGCTGCTGGTGACGTATGACGAACACGGTGGCTTCTACGACCACGTGCCCCCGCCGCGTGCGCCCAACCCGGGCACCAAACAGGATTGGCTGACGCGCTTCGGTCATGTCTTCCTCCGCCCCAGGGCGGCCCGCTTCAACTTCGAGCTGCTCGGACCCCGCGTCCCGGCGCT
>CATPCA010000015.1 GCA_955652545.1 Candidatus Dormiibacterota bacterium | reverse complement strand
CGCGTGGCCCGACCACGTCGCCTTCCTTGACATGCACCTCGGTCACCGTGCCGGCGCGCGTGGCGGTGACGTCATTCTGCATCTTCATCGCCTCGAGGACGGCGACCACGTCGCCGAGCCCCACCTTATCGCCAACTTTGACGGCAACTTTGAGGATCAGGCCCTGCATCGGCGCCACGACGGTGCCGTCGCGCACCGTGGTCGCGCCACCGGCCGCGTCGGCCACGCCGGGTGCGCTACCACCGCCACCGCCGCCCAGCCCCGCGCCGATGACACGGACGCTGTAGCTCTGCCCGTCCACCTCGACGGTGAGGTCGCGCACGTCGGCGGGCGGCGCCTCGGGCTCCCCGTCGCCGGCGACAACGGCGACGTCCGCCCCTTCCGCGGACACTGCGGCGTCAGGGTGTTCGGCCTCCGGCTCAGCCTCGTCGCCGAGCCGCTCGGGCACGACCTCGCCGCGGAGCAGCGCCAGGGTCTCCCCCGGGAACAGCGCGAAGCTGACCACGGTGGCGTCGTCGGGCTTGTCGATGCCCTCACGCTTCAGCTCGCGTCGCAGCGTCGGCAGCGCCGGCTCGAGGAGGTCGGCGGGACGGATGGTGATCGGCTCCTCGCGGCCGTTGACCAGCCGGCGCACCTCGGGATCGATCGGGTATGGCGGTGACCCATACAGGCCGAGGCAGTAGTCCTTCACCTCTTGGCTGACGGTGGCGTACCTGTCCCCGTCGCAGACGTTGTACACCGCCTGGGTTGCCACGATCTCGATGATCGGCGTCACCAGCGGCGGATGGCCGAGCTCGGCGCGCACACGCTGGGCTTCGATCTCGACGTCGTCGAGGCGGTCGAGCTGGTTGCGGTCGCGCAACTCCTCGAGCGCGTGGCCCATCGCAGCGGGCGGCAGCTGTCCGCGCAGCGCAGCGCTGTCGATGTGCAACGCGGGAATGTCGACCACCGCGGCGTATGAAGACAGCTGGTGCTCGAGCTCCGCGGATGCCGCGGTCACACTGTCGAGGTTCATCCCGGTGTCGAGCTCGGTGCCTCGCAGCGCCGCGATGACTCCCTCGGCGGGTGGCACCGAGGCGCCGCCGGCGAGCGGTGCCAGCGCGACATCGAGGCGGGACGCGCCCGCGATGGCGGCGGCGTAGGCGGCGAACTCCGCCTGCCCGGTCTGCGCCGACAACGACAGCGACACGGGCAGCTTGGTCGCCTCGACCAGGCGCTTGACGAGGTCGCCGACGCGGGCAACGCCGAGCAGCCCCAGCGGATCGTGGATGCAGATGGCGTCGGCGCCGAGCTCGGTGAGCTGCTCGGCAAGCGCGACGATCTGGTCGGGATCGTGGCGCGGTGAATCCGCGTAGACGATCGCGGCCTCCACCTGGCGCTTGGCCTTGCGCGCGGCCGTAAGGGCGCGGCGGACGTTTCGGACGTCGTTGAGCGGGTCGTGGATGCGAAAGCGGTCCACGCCGGCGTCGGCGGCGACCTTGATGAAGGCGTCGACCACGTCATCGCCGACCTGGCGATGGCCGGTGAGCGCCTGGCCGCCGAGCGATGCCAGCAGCGTGCTCGACGGCGCCGCCTCACGGATGGCGCGTAGTCGCTCGAAGGGGTCCTCACCGAGAAATCGAAGCGACGCCTCGAACGTCGTCCCCCCGAACACGTCGAGTGCCGCGAAGCCGCAGCCCTCGAGCGCCCGCGCCACGGGGATGGCATGGCGGCTGCGCAAGCGGCTCAGCAGCAGCGCCTGCTGTCCGGCCCGCAGCGAGCACTCGACGAGCTCAAGACGCGGCATGGCGACCGATTGTAGGGACGCCCCATGCCGTGATCGCGCCGCCACCGTCACGGCTGCCACGGCCTGCTGTCGCCGCCGCCAACGCGTGCCGGTGGTGACGGTGCGTACCGTGGCCCCGTGATCGACTGGCTCTTCCGCAGCCGCAGCACCGGCAAGCTGACGATCGTCCAGGTGCCGAACGTGCCCTTGGCGCTGTTTGTGGTCGCCTGGCTACTGCGGCGCTTTGCCCATCCCTCCGGCTCGCTCGACACGGCCCTCGCAGTGGTGGGGACCGTCGCCCTCGTCGTGTGGGCCGGCGACGAGGTCCTCCGCGGCGTCAACCCGTGGCGGCGACTCCTCGGCGCTGCTGTCCTCCTCCTCCAGGTGGTCAGCCTGGCGGTTCGATGAGCGCACGCCCGTACGCTTCGAGTCGCTCGGCGAGCTCGACTGGGTGGCTGAGAGCGATGAGATGACCACCCGGTAGCTCGTCAGGCGTGATGCCCAGCCGGTCCTGGGCGATGCGGCGTTGGAAGTCGGCGGGGAAGAGACTAGCGCCAGGCAACCCGATCAGGCAATTCCGCCATCAACGCGCACCGCGTGCACGTCGGCGTCCCATTGCGACCATCAGACCACCGACGATCATCGTCACGACGCCAACGCTGGGAAGAATGGACCCTGCCCCGGTGGCGGGAACCCCCACAGATGTCGTGCACGCGCCGGCCGGTGGAGTGATGCGGTTGGTGTCCAACGTGAGCGCGCCGTTTCGAGCCAAGGCCCGTCCGGTGAGGATGTTGGCGCCCGTGACCATCGTGATACTGCTCAGCGCCATCAGGTTACCTTGAAACTGAGTAGCCGAGCCCAGCGTGGCCGAGCTCCCAACCTGCCACCATACCGAGCACGCCTGAGCGCCATTGCGGAGAAGAACGGTCGAGGCGCTCGCGGTGGTGAGCGTGCTGCCGATCCGGAAGATGAACACGCCCTTGCCGCTCAGGGTGAGCGGGCCGGTCAACTGCGCCGACGAGCTGAACGTGTAAACGCCAGGGGTCAAGTTCTTGCCGCCGAGATTCTTACCGGTCAGGTCGGAGGTCGTCGGCGCCGACGCCGCGTCGGTGTATGCGGTGATCAGGTCGTTCTTCGCCTTCAGCGCCACGGCGTCTGTGCCGGTGTGCTTGGCACCGGTCACGGTGCCGGGAGGGAATCCAGTCAAGCTGGAAGCGGTGCCAGGGTTCAATCCCAGATTGCCTGTGATCACGCTGGGACCGGTGTTGGTGATCGCCGATCCTGCGAGAACCGTGAAGTTGAGGGCTGTCCCCAGCCTCGGCTGGGTGGCCGCAAACGCCGTCGCCGGCCAGACACCGGCGATCACAGCCGCCACCACCACCAGGGGCGAGACGATCCGGATTCTCTTCACCACGGCCCACCTACGCACTGAATCGGGGGACAAGTTGCTGCAACTTGTATGTCGCCGCAGTCTAGTATGCATTCCCTCAAAAGGGGGGCTTCTCGCGCGCATCACACGGACTGAAGATCGTTGTGATTCCGGCCGCGTGTAATCCCTGCGTTTCCGAACGCGGGCTCGTTGATGGGATCGCCGAAAGGGACCAGCCAGGGAAGCGAGTACAGGGATGACTCAATCAATCGCACCGCATGCGCCATACGCGCGGCGAAGTATTGTCCCGGGTGGTCGAACCGTCGGTTACGGTACCACGACTGAATCAGCGAGCACTGCGAGCT
>CATPCA010000014.1 GCA_955652545.1 Candidatus Dormiibacterota bacterium | reverse complement strand
CCGGGGTTGCTTCCGGCACGGGCGCCGAGCCGCCCCGGCAGGCGTCGCTGCTCAATCGCACCGCGCTCGCCCGCGGCCCCCTCTCCAAACCCGGAGGAAACAACCTCTACGGGCAGCTGCGCAGCAAGGTGCATCAGCGCCTGGTCGAGGAGCTCGCCGGCAACACCGCCACGGCGCCGCCGGAGCAGGTGCGCCAGCGCATCGGCGAGCTGGTCAACGAGTTGGTGGCTGAACAGAACCTTTCGATGACCCGCCAGGACAAGCTGCGGGTGATCGAGACCGTGATCGACGATGCGCTCGGGCTCGGGCCCCTCGAAGGGCTGCTCCACGACCCCGAGATCACCGAGATCATGATCAACAAGCACAACCAGATCTACGTCGAGCAGCACGGCAAGCTGAGCCTGAGCCCGGTGACGTTCGAGACCAACGATCAGCTGATGCAGGTGATCGACCGCATCGTCAGCAGCATCGGCCGGCGCGTCGACGAATCGTCGCCGATGGTGGATGCGCGTCTCAAGGATGGCTCGCGTGTCAACGTGATCATCCCCCCTCTGGCATTGCGTGGGCCCACGCTCACCATCCGTAAGTTCGCCAAGGAGGCATTCACCGTCGAGGACCTGGTGAACTTCGGGACGATCACCGAGGACATGGTGCGCTTCCTGCGGGCGTGCGTCCGTGGACGTCTCAACGTCATCGTCAGTGGTGGCACAGGCTCGGGCAAGACGACAACGCTCAACCTGCTCTCGAGCTTCATCCCCGAGGACGAGCGCATCGTCACAATCGAGGACGCGGCCGAGCTCCAGCTCCGCCAGGAGCACGTGGTGACGCTCGAAACCCGACCGGCCAACATCGAGGGACGCGGCCGCGTGACCATCCGCGAGCTGGTGATCAACTCCCTGCGCATGCGACCCGACCGCATCGTCATCGGTGAGTGTCGCGGTGGCGAGGCCCTGGACATGCTCCAGGCGATGAACACCGGCCACGACGGCTCGCTGACAACCCTGCACGCCAACAACGCCACGGAATGCATCGGCAGGCTCGAGACCCTGGTGCTCATGGCCGGCGCCGAGTTGCCGTCGCGAGCGATTCGCGAGCAGATCGGCTCCGCGGTCAACATCATCGTGCAGCAGTCGCGCATGCGCGACGGCACGCGCAAGATCGTGAGCATCACCGAGGTGATGGGCACCGATGGCGAACACGTGCAACTCCAGGAGATCTTCGCGTTCCGTCAGACCGGTCTCGGCGAGGACGGCGCGGTGCTCGGCGGTTTCGCACCGACGGGGACTGTCCCGCACTTCCTCGATCACCTCGAAGCCGAGGGTGAGGGTGTGCCGGTGGAGATCTTCACGGGCCTGCAGGTCGTCGGCGACAACTGAGCAGCCCGGCGGCTAGCCCCGCCGTGAGCGGAACCGAATTCTCCAAGCCGCGTTTCAGCATTGCCCGGACCGACCATACGCCCGATTGCGGCGCGACCGGCCCCCGCAGGGGATCGAGCATGACCGCGACGCGGCACTCCTCATGGTGGCTTGCAGCTTGCTTCCTGGTGGCAGGCTGCGGCACCGTCGGCACCTCCAGCACGGGTGGCAGTTCACCGGCCGCCTCAGCACGCAGCTCGTCCACCGCGACGCCGGCCAGCACCACCGCGCCGGCTGCTGCGTCGTCGCCGGCAACCGCAAGTGTCTTTTCGTGCTCACCGCAATCGGGCGGTGACGCCACCTTGAAGGCGCAACTCACCGACGTGAGGATCGGGCGTCACCCCGGTTATGACCAGGTCACCTTCGAATTCGCCGCGCCCACGCCGGGTGAGCAACTGCGCGGGATCCCGGCATACACCGTGAGCGGTCGGTCGTCCACACGCTTCGTCCATGACGCCAGCGGCGTTCCCGTGACCCTGCAGGGCTCCGTTGGCCTGCTGATGGTTGCGCAGGGATCGAGTGGTTGGGACACGCTGACACCAACTCTGGTGCAGACGTACAAGGGAAGTCTTGACTTCAAGCCAGGGTTCCCGGTCATCCGCGAGGTTGCCGAGGTGGGCGATTTCGAGCGCGTGCTGAGCTGGGGCGTCGGCCTGGCGTCGAACGCGTGCTTCCACGTGATCACGCTGAGCCATCCGATGCGCCTGGTCATCGAGGTCCAAGCACGGTAACCCGCTTGCCGGCGTCGTCGCTCGTGTCTTAGAAGCCGGTGGCGCCGTCGATCCGTTCCCGGAGCAGGTCGGCGTGGCCGTTGTGTCGGCAGTCCGCGCTGTCAGGAAGTCGCAGATGCGTGATTGCTGCGGTGTTGTATGAACGACGCGTGCGGTGCTCACACAACCGTGCGCACGGGTCGTGCCGAGTGAGGATGAACGGCCTTTACGATGCTGCGACGGCCCACCCACCAGGGATTTGTCGCGCGCAGAATGGTAACGAGGGCTCGCCGTTCGCTACAGTCCGCGGCAGTGAGACCCGGCACTCGCGCCAGCTCGGGAAAACAATGACGCAAAGAAATGGCCAGGTTCGCACGCCTCGAGCGCGGCTGGCAACGTGGCAGACTGTCGGCGTTGGGATGGTCGTGGAGGTCATTCCGCCTCTCGTTGTGGTCTTCATGAGTCTGGCGCTTGGAATCGCGCAACTGCCGAAGTCGAGCGCGCTGATCGTCAGCGTCACGGTGGGCGTGGCTGCGATGGCGTGGTGCCTCCTGGTATCCCAATGGTGGCGGCAGTGGGTGGGAACTCTCAATGGGGTGGATCACATCGCCGTTGAGCGCCTTGCGCGGCGGACGGGCCTCATCTCGGGCAGGCTCTGAAGCCGTCCCCGGACGCCTCCTCGACACACCTGGTGTCCACAAGGCAGAATCATCAACGTGTCCGCCGCGCAGACTGACGCTTTCATCGCCGCCCTCCCCGAGTGGCAGCGCGAGAACCTGACTCGCTTCCGTGACGCTGTCCACCGCGTCGCCCCCACCGCGGAAGAGGGGTGGAAGTGGGATGTTCCCGTCTTCCTCATCAATGGTCGCCTCGTCTGCGCCATGTCCAACTTCGCGAAGCACACCAAGTACAACTTCTTCGATGGTGCAGCGCTGGCCGATCCCGATCACCTGTTCAACAGCGGCCTGGATTCGAAGAAGTCCCGTTCGATCAACCTCGCCCAAGGCGACTCCATGGACGGCGGTCAATTGGATCGGCTGCTCGGCGAGGCATTCTCAGTGGCAGGGGCGAGGGCGACCAAGCCTCGGTGAGCCCACCCTCTCGAGGATCGAGCGCTGCGGCACATCAGTCGTCTCGATCTGGGGTGGTCAAGACATCCGAAAGCCGACCGACCAACCGACTACTCAAAGCGGTGCGGAGGAACACATCAATGGGACAGCCTGTGGTGCACTTCGAGATCATCGGGAACGATCCCGAGAAGCTCCGCGGCTACTACGGCGATCTGTTCGGGTGGGAGTTCGACACGCCGTCGCCGGTCGCGCAAGAGGTATCGGAACCGGAGAGCTACGGGTTCCTGAACCTCGTCACCTCCGAGGATGGGACAGGCATCCCCGGTGGTGTCGGCGGCGGACCGGGCTACCAAAGCCACGCTGTCTTCTACGTTGGGGTTCCGCAGGTCGAGGCGGCGTTGCAGCGAGCCGAACGGCTCGGGGGCACACGGGTCATGGGTCCAGCCACATCACCGAGTGGGCTTGTTGTCGGTCACTTCATGGACCCCGAAGGCACCCTGATCGGCGTCGCCGGCATCGCATGAGGGCTGCTCGTTGACCGTGGGCGGTCCCAACCGCCGGCCGGTCAGGCCTGTCGCCGCGCGCCACCCGAGACAGGCTACCGTCGACCACGCGAGCGTTCTGTCCCTAGGGAATCGCCGCAGCCGGTACGGGCGTAGGAAGAGGCGCAGTCGGCTGCAGACGGCGACGTAGGTAGATCGCCGCGACCACCCACGCCGGGATGAAGAGGACGGCTGTACCGATGAGCTCACCGAACGGCTGCCCTCCAGAAGCGCTCGGAATGAACGTGGGCTGCAGCGAAGGGTACGTTGCAGGGACGACAAAGTAGCTGATCACCGTGTACAGCGCGGCGATCAGGCCGAAGATGGCACCGAACCCGTAGAGAACGGTGAAGGCGATGGTCGACCCACGTTCCACCCAGATTGGACGACCTCCTGGCAAATCCCTCACCGCCTGGGCCAGCGCCCGATGCGCAAT
>CATPCA010000013.1 GCA_955652545.1 Candidatus Dormiibacterota bacterium | reverse complement strand
GCTCTGCTCGAGCAGCGCGAGCAGCAGCCGGTGGGCGGGCACCCGCACCGACAGGGTCTCCCCGCGCCGGGGGACCGCCAACCGCAATTCCCCTACGGGGAGCACCAGCGAGAGCGGGCCGGGCCAGAACGCGTTCGCCAACCGGGCTGCCGCGGGCGTCCAGGCGACCATGCGCTCGAGCTGACCGATGTCATGGGCCAGCAGCGTCAGCTCGAGGTCGGCGGGCCGGCGCTTGAGCGCGTACGCGCGGTCGACGGCCGCGACATCACGTGGGTCACAGGCGAGCCCGTAGACGGTGTCGGTGGCCACTGCGATCACCTCACCTCGGTGCAACGCGGCAAGAGCGGCAGCGAGGTCAGCACCACGCCTATCCATTAAGGTCACCGCGCGGCGCGGAACAGCGACACCACCCGCGGGCGGTCGGTGAGGTCGGGATGAGCCTGCGTGACGGTGTGCGGCCCGAGCGCCTCGACCGCCAGGGTGGCAACCGGCGCAGCCGCCCTGGTGTCGATCTCGAGCGCGGACCATCCACCATCGGCGAGCACGGTCGCGATCGAGGGCAGTAGCTCCCGGTACGCGCCGAGGCCATCGGTCCCGCCGTCCAGCGCCAGCACGGGCTCGTGGTCACGCACGTCGCGTGCCAGGTCCGCCAGCTCGTCCGTGGGGATGTACGGTGGGTTGGCGACAACGATGTCGAACGTGCGCCCCGCCAATGGAGCGCACCAGGAGCCGAGGACCAGCTCGACTCGATCCGCGACATCATGGCGCGTCGCGTTGGCACGCGCGATGGACAGCGCCGCCTCGCTGACGTCGGTGGCCGTGACCTGCGCACCGGGCAGCTCGGCCGCCAACGTGACCGCGATGCAGCCGCTGCCGGTGGCGATGTCGGCGATGCGCAGGCCCTCACCGCCCGGGGCACGTCTGAGCGCCTCCGCAATCGTCAGGCCGACCAGCGTCTCGGTCTCGGGGCGCGGGATGAGAACGTCGGGTGTGACCCGGAACGCGCGCGCGTGGAACTCACGTTCGCCAGTGATGTGAGCCACCGGCTCGCCGTCACCGCGACGGCGCACCAGCTCGCGGATGGCGCCGAGCTGTTCCTCCTCGAGTGGCCGGTCGAACTGCAGGTACACGTCGATGCGGCGGAGGTTGAGCGCCTGCGCGGCGAGCAGCTCGGCATCGAGGCGAGGCGAGCTGCTGCCGTGGCTGTCGAGGTAGCCGGTGCTGAGACGCACCACCTCCATCAGGGTTCGCACGGACGGTCAGGCATCGCCGTCGTCGTCGAGGAGGCGATGCGCCTGGTCCTCCTGGGAGAGCGGCTCGATGAGCAGCTCGAGCTCGCCGTCGAGGACCTTGTTGAGCTGGAAGACGTCGAGGTGGATTCGGTGGTCGGTGATGCGCGACTGCGGGTAGTTGTAGGTGCGGATCTTCTCGCTCCGGTCGCCGCTGCCCACCGCCAGCCGTCGTGTTGCCTTGAGCTCGGCATCGCGCTCGGCCTGGGCCAGGTCGTAGAGCCGCGCCCGCAGCACGCGCAACGCCTTGGCGCGGTTCTTGATCTGCGACTTCTCGTCCTGGCATGTGACCACCAGCCCGGTCGGGAGGTGGGTGATGCGCACTGCGGAGTCGGTGGTGTTGACGCTCTGGCCGCCCGGCCCGGTGCTGCGGTAGACGTCGATCTTCAACTCGTTCTCGGCGATGTTCACCTCCAGCTCGTCGGCTTCGGGCAGCACGACGACCGAGGCCGCGGAGGTGTGTATGCGCCCTTGGGACTCCGTCTCCGGGACGCGCTGCACGCGATGCACGCCCGACTCGAACTTCAACTTCGAGTACGCGCCGTGGCCATGCACCTCGAAGACCACCTCCTTGAACCCGTGCGTGCCCGACTCGCTGGCGTCGAGCACCTCGACGCGCCACCTCTGCCGCTCGGCGTAGCGGCCGTACATGCGGAAGAGGTCCGCGGCGAAGATCGCCGCCTCGTCGCCCCCGGTCCCAGCCCGGATCTCGACGACCACGTCGCGCTCGTCGTTGGGGTCGGTGGGCACGAGCAGCGCGCGCAACCGTTGCTGGGCATTCGCCTCGGCGGCCCGCTGGGCCGTCTCCTCCTCCGCCGCCATGGTCACGATCTCCTGGTCGGCCTCGTTGTGTTGCAACTCCTGAGCCTCGCGGACGGCCTGGTGAGCGGCGCGCCACGAGCGGCCTGTCTCCACCACCTCGCGAAGACGCGCCTGCTCCTGCGAGAGGCGCTGGACTCGGTCGATATCGCTGTACACGTCCGGTTGGGCAAGCTGCACCCCGATCTCATCGAAGCGGTCCTCGAGCGCGCGCAAACGATCGTCGATCCCGGCCATGGCCTCGAAAGGTTAGCCCTGCGCCGTGACTGTGGCGTCGTGGACCTCGGCGACAGAGCCGTCGCCGGCGCGGGCCGCGTCCAGCGCGCAGATGGCCACCTCCATCTGGCGGTCGTTCGGCTCGCGGGTGGACAGCCGCTGGGTGGCGAGGACGGGGACGAGAGCGACGCGGCCGAAGGTGGTGTGCCGCACTCGGGCCAGACCGCGTATCGCCTCGTAGGAGATGGCGGCCACCACCGGCACGAGCAGGATCTGCAGAGCCAGCCGCACCGGGATGGGCAGGACACCGAGCGGCGTGAACACGATCACGCTCACCAGCGCCACCACGACGAGGAAGCCGGTGCCGCACCGCGGATGAAGCCGACTGCTGACGCGCACATGTTGGACGTCCACCACAGCCCCCGATTCGAGGCAGTTGATCGCCTTGTGCTCGGCGCCGTGGTACTCGAAGAGCCGGCGAACGCTGCGCAGCCGGCCGATCGCCACCAGGTAGGCGAGCAGGATGACGGCGCGGATCGCACCCTCGATGAGCACCCCGACCACGCTGCGCTGCGTGCCGCGGTGCAGCACGCTGGCCAGGAGCAGGGGAAGCCCGATGAACAGACCGAGGGCGAAGAGCATCGAGACCACGATGGTCGCGCGCAATGTCCCCGCGGTCAGTTGCGCCTCCTCGCCGAGCTGGACATTCGCCGACCACTGCAGCGCACGCATGCCAAGCCCGAGCATCTCGTACAGCCCGGCCACGCCGCGGAGGAAAGGCTTGGCCCACATCGGGTGGGTGTAGACGCGCGAGGTGAGCATCTCGGACCGCACTGTGATGGTGCCGTCGGGTCGCCGAGCGGCAACCGCGTAGTGGTGCCGGCCGCGCATC
>CATPCA010000012.1 GCA_955652545.1 Candidatus Dormiibacterota bacterium | reverse complement strand
GGCGCAGAAGATCTCGCAAATCGAAGGCGTGGGCTTAGTCAGCGTGAGCGGCGGGCAGCGGCCCGCGGTGCGCATCATCGCCAACGTGCGCGCGCTCGCTGCGTACGGCCTGAACATCGATGACCTGCGCACCACCATCAGCAATGCCAACGTCAACTCGCCCAAGGGCACGCTCGACGGACCGGCCCGCTCCTGGACCTTGAACGCCAACGACCAGATCCAGAGCCCGCAAGCCTACGAGAGCATCATTGTCGCCTACAAGAACGGCAATCCCATCCGCCTGTCCGACGTCGCCCAGGTCACGAACGGCGCCCAGAACATCTATCTCGCCGGCTGGGTGAGCGCGACACCAGGCATCATCCTCAACATCCAGCGCCAGCCGGGCGCCAACGTGATCCAGGTCGTCGACCGCATCAAGCAACTGCTGCCGTCGCTGTCGGCATCGCTCCCTGCCGCGGTCGACGTGTCGATTCTCACCGACCGCACCAACACCATCCGCGCCTCGGTGCACGATGTCGAGTTCGAACTGTCGCTCGCCGTGATCCTGGTGGTGCTGGTGATCTTCCTGTTCCTGCGCAGCGTTCCGGCCACCATCATCCCGAGCCTGTCCGTGCCGTTGTCGCTGGTCGGCACGCTCGCCGTCATGTACCTGGTGGGCTTCAGCCTCAACAACCTGTCACTGATGGCGCTCACCATCGCGACCGGCTTCGTGGTCGACGACGCGATCGTCATGATCGAGAACATCTCGCGCTACATCGAGCAGGGCATGGCGCCGCTGCAGGCGGCGCTGCGCGGCGCCGGGGAGATCGGCTTCACCATCGTGTCCCTCACCGTGTCGCTGATCGCGGTGCTGATTCCGCTGCTCTTCATGGGTGATGTGGTGGGACGGCTGTTTCACGAGTTTGCCATCACGCTCGCCGTGACCATCATGATCTCCGCGGTCGTGTCGCTGACCCTGGTGCCGATGCTGTGCGCCAAGCTCCTGCGGCACCATCCGCAGGAAGAGGAGACCGGCGTCGCCCGCTGGGCGAACGCCAAGTTCCAGGCACTCATCGACCGCTACGGCGTGGCCCTGAAATGGGTCCTGGACCGGCAGCCCCTGACGCTCGCGGTGGCCCTGGCGACGCTCGCGGTGACGGTGCTGCTGTACGTATTCATACCGAAGGGATTTTTCCCCGTGCAGGACACGGGCCTGATCCAGGCGATCACCGAGGCGCCGCAATCGGTGTCCTACGCCGATATGGCGCGGCGCCAGCAGTTGATGGCGGCGGCGATCCTCAAGGATGCGGATGTCGTGAGCCTGTCCTCCTTCATCGGAGTCGACGGCACCAACATCACTCTCAACAGCGGCCGCATGCTGATCAACCTCAAGCCCGTCAGCCAGCGCTCGGCCTCCGCCAGCGCCATCATCCGCCGCCTGCAGAGTGAGACTGCCGGCGTGACCGGCATCTCGCTATACATGCAGGCGGTGCAGGATCTGTCCATCGACACCACGGTGAGCCGCACCCAGTACCAGTTCGTCCTCGAGGATGCGAACCCGGCAGAGTTCGACACCTGGGTACCAAGGCTCGTCGAGCGCCTGCAGCGCGTGGCGCAGATCGAGGACGTGGCCAGCGACCAGGAAAACCAGGGCCTGTCCGCGTACCTGACGATCGACCGCGATACCGCCGGCCGCTTCGGCATCACACCGGCGACCGTCGACAACGCGCTCTACGATGCCTTCGGGCAGCGCATCGTCTCCACCATATTCACGCAGTCGAACCAGTACCGGGTGATCCTGCAGGCGGACAGCTCGCTGCTGGCCTCGCTCGATTCGCTCGGCACCATCTACCTGCCGTCTGCGACGGCCGCGGGCGGGCAGGTGCCGCTGTCGGCGCTGGTCAAGGTCTCGACGCGCTTAGCGCCACTCTCGATCGATCACCTCGGCCAGTTCCCATCGACCACCGTGTCGTTCAACCTGGCCCAGGGCGCCGCGCTCGGCAATGCCGTCAACGCCATCCGCCAGGCCGAGGCCGACATTCACATGCCGGCGAGCGTGCTGACTAGTTTCCAGGGAGCGGCACTCGCATTCCAGTCAACGCTCGGCAACGAGCTGTTCCTGATCATCGCGGCCATCGTGACCGTCTACATCGTGCTGGGTGTGCTGTACGAGAGCTTCATCCATCCGATCACCATTCTCTCCACCCTGCCCTCCGCAGGCGTCGGCGCGCTGCTCGCGCTGCTGCTGGCAGGCTCAGACCTCGGCGTGATCGGCATCATCGGCATCATCCTGCTGATCGGCATCGTCAAGAAAAACGCCATCATGATGATCGACTTCGCGCTCGTCGCCGAGCGCGAACAGGGCATGGAGCCACGTGAGGCCATCTATCACGCCTCGCTCCTGCGCTTCCGGCCGATCCTCATGACCACCATGGCGGCGCTCCTCGGCGCGCTGCCGCTGATGCTCGGCACGGGCACGGGCTCGGAGCTGCGTCATCCCCTCGGCATCACCATCGTCGGCGGCCTGATCCTCAGTCAGCTGCTGACGCTGTTCACGACCCCGGTGATCTACCTGTACTTCGACCGGCTGGAGCGCCGCGTGGCCGGCTGGAGCGAGGCGCCCGCGGCGGGCAGACCGGCGGCCAGCGGACCGGCAGAACGATGAGCCTCTCGGAACCCTTCATCCGCCGCCCCGTGGCCACCACGCTCCTGACGGTGGGCATCGCACTCGCCGGCGGCATCGCCTACTTCAAGCTGCCGGTGGCGTCCCTGCCGCAGGTGGACTTCCCGACCATCTCGGTATCCGCACAGATGGCCGGCGCCAGCCCCGATGTCATGGCCTCCAGCGTCGCGACGCCGCTCGAGCGGCATCTGGGGCAGATCGCGGACGTGACCGAGATGACCTCCTCCAGCGCCACCGGCTCCTCGAACATCACGCTGCAGTTCGGCCTGAATCGCGACATCGACGGCGCCGCGCGCGACGTGGAGGCGGCCATCAACGCGGCGCGCGCGGACCTGC
>CATPCA010000011.1 GCA_955652545.1 Candidatus Dormiibacterota bacterium | reverse complement strand
GCCGGCCGGGGCCAGCCGCGATGCCACCCAGCTTCCCTCGCCCTCCATGTCGCCATTGAAGATGCCGTCGATCTCGGTGCGGGTGAAGATGTGGGAGTACGCCGATCGCCACGCGGCGCGGATGACGTCGACGCGCGCGTCCCGTTCAGAGGCGCTCTCCGTCCAGCCGATGCTGACCGCGCTCAAGGGCGGGTCGCCACCTCCTCCCGGGTGACGACCAGTTCGATTGAGCGCGCCATTGCCGCGGTGAACTGGCGGCGCTCAATGGCGTCGGTCGCGGCGTCCACCGCCACGCCGGCGCGTCGGTGCTCGATCCAGGGCGGCACGCCTTTGCCGATGAGGTCCGTGTCGACGCGGGCGCAGACCTCGCCGTCGTTGTGCTCATCGACCTCGACCGAGACCCGCCTGATCACCGACGTGTCGTCGAGGATCTTCCACGCCTTGGCCCAGCGCCGGGGGCCGCCGCCGGGGCTGAGAAGCAGCCGGACCGGGTCGGTGATCACCGCGGCGCTGTCGTTCGGTGCCACGCGGTGGAGCAGGTCCCGGGTGGAGCCGTCCAACTCCCTCCCCATCCAGCCGGCCAGCGATGGAGCGCGGTTGTCGAGGTCGGGCAACCCGGCGACCGCCTCCGCGCCGTCGAGCGCGATCAGCGTCGATGCATGCCGGCGGCAGAAGGGCAACCCTCCGACGGGCACTGCGTGGTCCGCACACCAGGCGGTGGGACAGCTTCTGCCCCGCTTGTCGACGTAGCTGCAGGGCATTCCGTCGCGGCGCCGGCACCCGGCGAGATGGCAGCGGTCCCTGCCGGCTGCGGTCGGGGACAGGGCTGCCGCCGCGCTCTTCAGTCGATCGAACACCGGCACCTCTTCACCTCGCTCGCCCAAGCCCAAACCGTCCCCCGCGATGATGGTGGGGCTGTGCCGCCCACGGCGTCAAGCGCTCGCTCCAAATGCGTCGCCCGCCTCGGACACTTCATCTGGGTTCGGTTCAACCATGCCTGGGGGCGCCGGTCAGCGCCGCCGCCGTGCCGAGGGCCACGTACACGCCGCCGCTGACGAAGCGTTGCCCTCGCGAGCGCAGCACCCGCTTGCGCAGCCAGCCACCGGCGGCTGACCCGACCAGCGCGTAGGTGCCGTCGCTGACCAGGCCGAGCGCAATGAAGACGCCGCCCAGCGCGACCACCTGCAGCGCCACCGCTCCCCTGGCGGGGTCGATGAACTGGGGCAGGAAGGCGAGGAAGAAGAGCGCCGTCTTGGGGTTGAGGACGTTGACGATCACGCCGGTGGCGACGACCCGCCGCAGCGGCGCTCGCACCGGGACCGCGTCCTCTGCGCGCGGATCGCGGACCAGGATGCGGCGAACCCCGATCGCAACCAGGTAGACGGCTCCGCACACCTTCACGACCATGAACGCCACCGACGACGACGCCAGCAGCGCGGAGATGCCGAGTGCGGCCGCGCTGACGTGGACCACCGTGCCGATGTGCACCCCGACAACCGAGGCGAGCCCGGCGGCGCGGCCCTCGTCAACGCTGCGGGTGACGATGTACAGCACCGCCGGACCGGGTATGACCAGCACTGCGATCGAGGCGACCGCGAAGACAGCGAACGTGGACCAGGATGGCATCACCGCAATGGTGCGTGTTCGCCGGCGCGACCGTCATCGTCAGATGCGGGCATCGGTGGCCGCAGCATCTCCATCGGCAGCGGGGTCGGGGCCGCGCGGGAGGCGATGAGGTCGGCGACGACCCCTGTCCAGCCGGTCTGGTGAGATGCACCGAGACCCGCGCCGGTGTCGCCGTGGAAGTACTCGTGGAACGGGATCTGGTTGTGCCAGGCCTGGTCGGTCTGCAGGCGCTGGTTGGCGCCGAACACCGGTCTGCTGCCGTCCTCGCGTTGGGTGAAGAGCGAGACCAGCCGCGCCGAGATCCGTGCCGCCACCTCGCCGAGGTTGTGGAGCTCTCCACTGCCGGTCGGGTATTCGACGGTGAACTCGTCGCCGACAAACAGGTGGTAGCGGCGCAGCGCCTCGATGACGAGATGGTTGATGGGGAACCAGACAGGCCCGCGCCAGTTGGAGTTGCCCCCGAAGAGGTTCGACGTCGACTCGCCGGGCTCGTAGTCGAGTCGCGCCGTCATGCCGCCGACCTCGATCTCCAGGGGATGGTCGAGGTGGTAGCGCGACAAGGCGCGCAGTCCATGCGGCGAGAGGAACTCGGCCTCGTCGAGGACGCGCGTCAGCATGCGCCGCAAGCGCACCGGGTCAACCGGGCTCAACAGCCGGCGGCTCTGCGCGGACTCGACCTCGACATGGGCGATCACCCGGCCGAACTGTGGCTTGTTGCGCAGGAACCAGTCCATCCGGCGTACGAACGCGGGCAGCTCCGACCTCACCTCGGGCTCCATGACGGTGACCGCGCACATCGCGATCAGGCCGACAATGGAGTGAGCGCGGATGGGGATCCGGCTGTCGTCCGAAGCGCGCACCACGTCGTAGTACCAGCCGTCACCCTCATCCCACAGACCCTGGACGTCCATGGCGCTGGCGATCAGCGCGAAGTGCTCGAAGAACTTGGTGGCGACGTCTTCATACGTGGTGTCGTTGCGCGCGAGAACCATCGCCATCTCCAGGAGGTTCAAGCAGTACATCGCCATCCAGGCGGTTCCGTCCGACTGCTCGAGGTATCCGGCCTCCGGGGGAAGAGTGGACCGGTTGAACGGGCCGATGTTGTCCAGCCCCAGGAACCCGCCCTCGAAGATGTTGTTGCCCTCGGTGTCTTTGCGGTTCACCCACCAGGTGAAGTTGATGAGCAGCTTGTGGAACACGCGCTCGAGGAAGTCGAGGTCGCGCGCGCCGTCGATCTCGAACACACGCAGCGCTGCCCACGCGTGCACCGGCGGATTGACGTCGTCGAACGACCACTCGTATGCCGGCAGCTGCCCGTTGGGATGCATGTACCACTCCCGGAGCAGCAGGATCAGCTGCCGCTTGGCGAACTGGGCGTCGACGTGCGCCAGGGCGACGCAGTGGAAGCCGAGGTCCCATGCGGCAAACCACGGGTACTCCCATGGATCGGGCATGGAGATGACGTCGAGGGCGTCGAGGTGTCGCCAGCCGCCATTGCGAATCGCGCCCCGGCCGGGCGGCGGGCGCGGTTGCCCGGGGTCGCCGTCGAGCCAGCTGTCGACGTCGTAGTGATAGAACTGCTTGCCCCAGAGCATGCCGGCGAACGCCTGGCGCATCACCAGGGCCTCGTCAGCGCCGGCGTCGGGCGGAGTCAGTGCCGCGTAGAACTCGTCGGCCTCGGCTCGACGGGTGGCGATGAACCGGTCCGCGCCGTCCGTTGAGGTGGCCGAGTCGGAGAGACGGAGCGTCACCGTCGCCGTCTGGCCCGGGGCGACCGTGAGCACGTGGTGGAATGCCGCTTTGGTCCCCTCTTGCGCGGGGTTCACCGTCGCGGCACCGTGGACAACGTGGTCGTTGATGCCGTCCTTGGGGAAG
>CATPCA010000010.1 GCA_955652545.1 Candidatus Dormiibacterota bacterium | reverse complement strand
TGCGTCGCTCGCTGACAGCGCGCGGTCACATGGTCAACGTGGTGGCCGGTCACGGCGCGGACAGCGTGCGCTACCCGCGGGTCACCGGCCGCGCGCCGCTGGACTTCTCTCTACACCTCAACCTCCATCCCGGGCTGGTGTCGCGGGTGGCGGGGGACGTGGTCCACGTCCACGGCGGCCCCGGCGGCGTGCTGTTTGTGCGCGGCGTCGGGGTGCCGCTGGTCTACAGCGCCCACCACACGTATCGCCAGGCGCACGGGGCGGGCTCGCTGCGCCGGGTGCTGTCGCCGCTGGAAGGGCTGGCCTACCGCCGCGCCGCGGTGGTGCTGGCGGTGTCGCCCTCGACGGCCGATGCTGTCCGGCGCCTGGGTGTGCCCGCGTCCCGCGTCGAGGTGCTCCCACCCGGCGTCGATGCTCCGCTGGAATCGCCACCGGCACGTGAACCTGCACGGATGCTGTTCGCCGGCCGTTGGGAGGTGGAGAAGGGGGTGCTCGACGCGGTTGCCGTCATGCGCGGGGTGCTCGATCACCATCCCGACGCCACCGCCGCGGTCATCGGCTCCGGGCGGCTCGACGATGACGTGCACCGCGCTGCCGCCGGCACGCGCATCGAGGTGCTCGGGCGGGTCGACGACAGCCGGCTGCGCGTGGAGCTGGCCCGCGCTGCGGTGGTGCTGATGCCCTCCCGATATGAGGGCCTCGGCCTGGTGGCTCTCGAGGCCCAGGCCGACGGCGCACTGGTGGTCGGGTACGACGTGGACGGCCTGCGCGATGCCGTGGTCGACCGCAGCCTGTTGGTGGAGCCGGGGAATGTCGAAGCCCTGACACGGCTGACCGACGGGCTCCTGGCCGAGCCGGGCCGGCGCGCCGAGATGGCCGAGACTGCGATGCGACGCGTGCACGCGGAGCACTCGTGGGACTCCGTCGCCCGTCGCCTCGAGCAGGTGTACGCAGCCGTGACGGGATTGTGAGCGAAGGCCTCCCGGTAGACTGAACCGGTGCCCGAGCTCGAGATCGTTTCATCGTTCGCTCCTGCCGGCGACCAGCCGGCGGCGATCGACGCGCTGTGCCGCGGCGTGCAGGAGGGACTGCGCGAGCAGACCCTTCTCGGCGTCACCGGGTCGGGCAAGACGTTCACCGTCGCGCACCTCGCGCAGCGTCTGCAGCGGCCTGTGCTGGTGTTGTCGCCCAACAAGACGCTGGCCGCGCAACTCTGGGCGGAGTTCCGCGAGTTCTTTCCCAACAACTCGGTCGAGTACTTCGTGTCCTTCTACGACTTCTACCAGCCGGAGGCGTACATCCCGCGCACCGACACCTACATCGAGAAGGACTCGTCGCGCAACGACGAGATCGACCGGCTCCGCAACAGCGCCACGCGGGCGCTGCTGACCCGTCGCGACGTCATCGTGGTGGCCTCGATCTCCTGCATCTACGGCATCGGCTCGCCGGAGAACTACCTCGGTGAGTCGCTGAGCATCAAGCTCGGCGAGACATGGCGCCGCGACATCCTGCTGCGCAAGCTCGCCGACCTGCAGTACTCGCGCAACGACCTGGACTTCGGCCGCTCCCGCTTCCGGGTGCGCGGCGACGTGCTCGATGTGCAGCCCGCCTACGAGGAGGTGGCCACCCGCATCGAGTTCTTCGGTGACGAGATCGAGTCGATCAAGGAGTTCGACCCCCTCACCGGCGAGATCCTGGCTCAGCGCGAGGAGTTCACCGTCTTCCCGGCGTCGCACTACGTGACCCCGGCGGCGAAGATGAAGACGGCGATCGAGCGCATCCGCGAGGAGCTGGCCGAGCGCGTCGCCGAGCTCGAGTCGCGCGGGCGCCTGCTCGAGGCGCAGCGCCTGCTGCAACGCACCAACTTCGACGTCGAGATGATGCAGGAGACGGGCACCTGCGCCGGCATCGAGAACTACTCGCGCCACCTCAGCGGTCGGGCGGAGGGTGAGCGCCCCTTCTGTCTGCTCGATTTCCTCCCCGATGACACGTTGATCGTGGTCGACGAGTCCCACGTGGCCGTGCCCCAGATCGGCGGTATGTACGGCGGGGATCGCTCGCGCAAGATCCCGCTGGTGGAGTACGGGTTCCGGCTGCCGTCGGCGCTGGACAACCGGCCGCTGACCTTCGCCGAATGGGACTCGATGGTGGGCCAGGTCGTCTACGCGAGCGCCACCCCGGGACCGTACGAGGAGCAGCACTCCAGGCAGGTCGTCGAGCAGATCATCAGGCCGACCGGGCTCGTCGACCCGGTCGTCGAGGTGAAGCCGTCCGAGGGGCAGATCGACGACCTCCTCGCCCAGATCGCGCACCGCGTGGAGCGCAAGGAGCGGGTGCTGATCACGACCCTCACCAAGAAGATGGCGGAGGACCTCACCGACTACCTTCGCGAAGCCGGGGTGCGGGTGCGCTACCTGCACAGCGACATCGACACCCTCGAGCGCGTCGAGATCATCCGTGACCTGCGGCTGGGCGTCTTCGATGTGCTCGTCGGGATCAACCTGCTGCGCGAGGGCCTCGACCTCCCCGAGGTGTCGTTCATCGGCATCCTCGACGCCGACAAGGAGGGCTACCTGCGTGGCTACCGCTCGCTGGTCCAGACCATCGGGCGGGCGGCGCGCAACATCAACGGGCACGTCGTGATGTATGCGGACTCCCGTTCGGAGGCGATGGAGCACGCCATCGCCGAGACCGACCGGCGTCGCGCCGTGCAGACCGCGCACAACCTGGCCAACGGGATCACCCCGCTGTCGATCGTCAAGGCCGTGTACCAGATGGAGACGCATCGCGACGACGTCAACGTGCACGCCGCCGACCTCCAGGAATCGGCGGGCCTGCCCCCGGACGAGCTGCTTCGGCTCGCCAAGGAGGTGGAGCGGGAGATGAAGCGGGCCGCGCGCGACCTCGAGTTCGAGCGCGCTGCCGAGTTGCGGGACCGCCTCACCGACCTGCGACGGCGCATCGACGACCCCGAGGCGGAGGCGGCTGCGGCCACGGCGGAGCGGCCGCGACCGCAGCGGCGGCAGCGGGGGTACGCGCGCCGCCGCTGACCCATTTGCGGCGCGGAGTCAGTAAATCTGCGCCGGCGCCTGTCTATTCTCGCGTGGAGATTGCTCAGGAGATGCTCATGGTGCCGGCCACTCCGCGGGTGGCGGACGCGGAAGCAAGCTTCGACAGGATGCTCGGCGCCGAGCGGCGCCGCCTGTATGGCGTCGCCTACTCAATCCTGCGGGACCACTCCGAGGCGGAGGACGCTCTTCAGGATGCGATGCTCAAGGCCTGGAAGAGCTGGGGCAGCCTGCGCGACGAGAGCGCGCGGC
Organism: Candidatus Dormiibacterota bacterium; assembly: GCA_955652545.1. The sequence goes on along the minus strand of CATPCA010000010.1, from coordinate 1,186 downwards.
AGACCTGGCTGGTGCGCATCTGCGTGAACCACTGCATCAACCGCCGCAGCGGGCTGCGCCTGCGTCCCACCAGGGTGGCGACAGCGAGCGACGCCGCCACACCTGATCAGCGCTTCGAGGGACGGCTCGTCGACCTCGACCGCAGCTACCGCGGGCTGTCACCGAAGCAACGGGCAGCGGTCTTCCTTCACTACCACCACGGCTACTCGATCGACGAGTGCGCCGACCTGATGAGCTGCCGCGCCGGCTCGGTGCGCACCCACCTGGCGCGCGCCCTGACGTCGATGCGCAAGGAGATGGCCAATGTCTGAGCCCACCGCGCTCACCGGCGACCTCGAGGGCGACCTGCGCCGCTATTTCGCGGTGACCACGTCGACGGAGCTGCCCCGGGGCGTGAGGGAGATGAGCGCGCGGACCCTCGGCGCGCCGCGGCGCCGCCCGATGGCGGCCCTGCTCGGCGGTGGGCTGGGGGCGCTCGCCACTGCCGCGCTGGTGTTCGTCGTGGCGACGCATCTTGGTCCACACGGAGGCACCACCAGCAGCTCGCTCTACGCTGGCTCCGGATCGGCCGTGGGACCGGCGTATGCCGCGCCGAAGGCGGTCATCCCCATCGCGTACCCGGGGGTCGACACCATCAAGCTCGCCGAGGGTGGCGTGGTGCTCGTCGGGCCCGCCGGGCACGGGAGCGCGGTGCTCACAGCAGTGCAGGCCCAGGCCGCCGCGCAGCGCACCGTCGGCGCGAGCGCGGGGACACCGGGCCCGGCCGTCCTGGTGTTCGCGGAGCTCACGGGGCCGCCGTCGAGCACGTGCCTGTGCTGGGCTGTCGATGTTCCCGTCCGCGGCGGGGTGTCCGGCCAACCGGCGCCGGCCCCCCAGACCGAGCTCGTTCTCGTAGATGCCGTCAATGGGCGAATCGTCGCCGCCCTGTCCGGGCCAGGCATTCCATGAGCGCCTGTCGCACCGCCATCCCCACATCCCACATCGAGGAGTTCCCATGACTGTCCGCAACATCGTCGCCATCGTTTTCGGCACCGCCGCGCCGGCCGGTTGTACGTCCGGCGCAACCAGCGCGGTCAGTGGCGGCGCGATAGGCCAGGGGGGCGCGGCACCGGCCCTTGCACCGGCGGCGCCGGACACGCTCACCACAGGCAGCGCGCCGGCGGTGAGCTCCTCCGCAGGCAAGACG
>CATPCA010000009.1 GCA_955652545.1 Candidatus Dormiibacterota bacterium | reverse complement strand
TGGCGGCATGACGGTGCTCGAGAACGTCTTCGTCGGCGCCGCCTGGGGGAGCGGGCGGCGGGGCCAGTCGGCATGCGAACGCGCGGTCGACATGCTCGTGCTGTGCGGGCTCACGGATGTCGCCAATCGACGTGCGGACAGCCTCGGTCTCCTGCATCGCAAACGGCTCGAGCTGGCGCGATCGCTCGCCACCGAGCCCCGGGTCATCCTGCTCGACGAGATCGGCGCCGGTCTCACCGACGCCGAGGCCAAGGAGCTGGTGGTCACCATCCGGGAGATCGGGCGCGCCGGAGTGGCGATCGTGTGGATCGAGCACATCGTGCACGTCCTCGTCGAGGTCGTCGAACGGCTGGTGTGCCTGGACGCCGGGCACGTCATCGCCGACGGCGAGCCGGGCGCAGTCATGCGCAACCCACACGTCATCGAGGCGTACCTCGGCCGAGGCGCGGCATGACCCTGCTCTCGGTTGAGAACGTCGTGTCAACGCACGGCCTGCTCACCGCTGTACGCGACCTGACACTCACCATCGACGAGGGAGAGGTGATGGCTCTGGTTGGCTCCAACGGTGCCGGGAAGACGACGCTGCTGCGCACCATCAGCGGCTCCCATCCCGCAGCCGCCGGACGCGTCGTCTTCGACGGCGCCGATGTCACGCGAGTCGCGGCCCATCGGCGCGCGCGGATGGGCATCGCCCTGGTGCCGGAGGGGCGGCGCCTCTTCCCCGCGCTCACCGTTGACGAGAACCTGCTCGTCGCAGGAGCACACGCGCGCGCTGGTGGCTGGAATGTCGACAGCGTCCTCGAAGCGTTCCCGTTGCTTGGGCCTCTGCGTTCCAGGCGCGCGTCCACGCTGTCGGGAGGTGAGCAGCAGGCCACGGCGATCGGCCGCGCCCTGATGACCAACCCTCGGCTGATGCTGTTCGACGAGGTCTCTCTCGGCCTCGCACCACAGGCGGTTGACGCGGTGTACCGCTCGATTGACACACTGATCGCGGGCGGCGCAACCGTTCTGCTCGTCGAGCAGGACCTCTCACGGGCGATGCGTGTGGCGCAGCGGGTGGTGTGCATGCTCGAGGGGAGCGTTGTGCTCGAGGGTCGGTCCCAGGATCTCACCCGCGAACAGGTGACACAGGCGTACTTCGGGCTGCGGCGGTCGGTCGCCTCGGGCACGGTGGCGCCGTGACCTGGGTCAACGCCGTCCTCCAGGGGATCCTCCTCGGCGGCCTGTACGCGCTGTTCGCGTGCGGGCTGTCACTCCTCTTCGGCGTCATGCGCATCATCAACCTGGCCCACGGCGACATCGCCGTGCTGGGGGCCTTTCTCATCTGGACGGTGGTGCACCAGACCAACATCTCTGCCTTCGTCGCCATGCTCGTCGTCCTGCCCGTGGCTCTGGCACTCGGGTACGCGCTCCAGCTCACGCTCCTGCAGCGAAGTCTTCGGTCAGGTGTTCTCACCCCGCTGCTCACCACGTTCGGACTGGCCATCGTCGTCCAGAACCTGCTGCTGCAGGTGTACTCGCCGGACGTGAAGTCACTCATCGGCAACGCCGGTTCGATCACCACCTTCAGCTGGCGGATCACCGACCAGGTGTCGATCTCGGGGCTCGGCGTGCTGACCCTTGCCCTCGCCGTGGCCGTCCTCGGCGGCCTGCAGCTGTTCCTCTCACGCACCCCGATGGGACGCGAACTGCGCGCCACGGCCCAGGACCCCGACACCGCCGAGCTGGTCGGTGTCAACGCACGTGCGGTCTATGCCCGAGCCACCGCCATCGCCGTGGCCCTCGCATTTCTCGCCGGTGGCTTCATGGCAGTTCGTTCGACCTTCGAGCCGTCCAGCGGACCAACCCAGCTCATCTTCGCGTTCGAGGCGGTTGTGATCGGCGGCTTCGGCTCGCTGTGGGGAACGCTGGTCGGTGGGATCGTGCTCGGCGTCGCCCAGACGATCGGCGCGGAGATCAACCCGCAGTACTCGGTTCTCGCCGGCCACCTGGTCTTCCTCGCCGTCCTCGCCCTTCCCCGCAGCGGTGTCTTCGCCGGCAGGCTGGTACGGGCATGACCACGGGCACGCCGCGCGCTGACGGCTACCGCGTGGAGCGGTGGACGCGCACGTCTGCTATCTCGTCGGGCGCTGCGCTTGTGCTCGTGGCTGTGCTTGCCCTGGTTCCTCTCACGCTGGACGCCAACGCCACCCAGCAGATGACGTCGCTGCTCATCCTGGTGATCCTGGCGGTGATGTGGAACGCGCTCGCCGGCTTCGGCGGCCTGGTCTCCGTCGGTCAGCAGGCCTTCATCGGCTTCGGTGCGTACGGCACCATCTTCCTCACCCAGCAGGGGTGGTCACCGTACCCCGCGATGGGCGTTGCGGCGGTGTGCGCCGGCGTGGTGGCCGTACCGGTTTCGGCGCTGGTGCTGCGTCTTCGCGGCGGCCAGTTCGCGATCGGGACGTGGGTGGTTGCTGAGGTGTTCCTGCTGCTCGCCACCCTCGACCAGAACCTCGGAGGTGGCACGGGCACCTCCCTGAGGGGCCTCAACGTCTACTCCATTGGTGACCGGCTCACCTACACGTACTGGCTCACCCTCGCGGCCGCTGCGGGGGTGCTAGCGCTGCTCTTCTTCCTCCTGCGCAGCCGGCTTGGTGCGTCGCTCCAGGCCATCCGCGATGACGAGGAGGCGGCCGCCTCGGTGGGAATCCGCGTGATGTCGGGCAAGCGCATCCTGTTCGTCTTCGCCGCCGTCGGCTGCGCCGCGGCTGGCGCGCTCACCCTGGCCAACACGCTGTTCGTCGAGCCCACCTCGATCTTCAGCGTGCAGTTCTCGGCGTACATGATCTTCATGGTGCT
>CATPCA010000008.1 GCA_955652545.1 Candidatus Dormiibacterota bacterium | reverse complement strand
GTCTCCTTGCTGCTGCGGATGCTCCCTCCGCGAATGCCCACGCCCTCCCAGGTGGGTAGGCCTGGGGCATGTTCTCCGGTCGCTGTCCTCGCGGGCGCTGCGGAGCCAACCGGACGGCGATTGTCTCCTTGCTGCTGCGGATGCTCCCTCCGCGAATGCCCACGCCCTCCCAGGTGGGGGGCGAAAAAGAAGCGGCGGAACCCGTACGGCACGGATTCCGCCGCTCTGCGTCGAAGCGTCGGGTTACCTCGAGACGGCAGGCGTCTCTCTCGGTGCGCGCGAAAGGCCGCGCGCTACCTGGTAATCCGCCCCGGCGATCAGCCCGCCACTCCGGCGCGGGTCGGCTGAGTACTACCAGAACAATCGGACATGGGCAGGACCCTCCTTTTCTGAGAGTGCCTCGGCGCCCGCCCGCGTGCGTCGGTGGATATGCGGCGGCGACGAGACCGAGAGACGCACCGCCAGTGTACCCGGCGACCGGCTTCTCGACCAGCGCCAGGCAGCTGGTGGCCGGCTGGATTCGGTGGTCACGTTGTTCTGGCCATCATTGGCGGCATCATGCGCCGGCCTCAATGATTGCCGCAGATCGGCCGGGTCGCCGTGGTGCGGACTCGCGCGGGAAATCGCAGGCAGGACAACGACCTACGCGGGTGCACGTGACCGGGAGGGACGGGTTCAGACGCCGCTGAGCGACGCCTGCAGAACCTTGGGGCCGGTGGGCGCGCTGCTCCCGCCGGGTGGCTCGGCCGTCGCAGCCATCGTTGCGTAGGAGCTCACGTCGCCGTGGATCGCCGCGGTCCAGGTTCCGTCAGGAGCCCTGGTGAGAAAGGCTGCCGCCACCGGCGAACCCCCGGCGGGGATGAGCCACACCTCATACACGCCACCGCCGCCCGCCACCTGGGGCGGCCCGGGCAGCCCGGTCACGGTGAGAACAGCCTCGCCATCAGCCCGGTCCATGACCAGCTGTCCATGGGCGTCTGGCGCCGCCGCCACGCCGTTGACCGCCACAGACGCCGACCGCTGGGGCGAGGGCTGACGCCCGGCCAACGTCCACGCCGAGACTGCGACTACGGCGACGGCTGCCGCGCCGGCCAGCACCGTGAACCCGCGTCCGGCGGGCACGCGCGCCCACACCCGGTGCCACCACGGGCCCGCCGCCACTGCACCGGCCTGCTCGGCAGCGGCCGCCGCCTCCGCGTACACCGCCTTCATCAGCCGGCTGCGCAGCTCCGGCGATGGCTGCGAGGGTTCGAGTGCCAACGGCAACCGCGCCGCCGCCTCCATGTACTCGGCCGCCAGGCGGCGGCAGTCGGCACAGGAGGCCAGGTGCAGCTGCAGCGCCGCATCGTCGGTGCGGTCGATCGCGCCGACGGACAGCGCCGCGGCGAGAACGTCGGCGTCCTGGCAGCTGATCACGCCGTCCCCTCTGCAACCCGGTACTCGAGGATGCCACGCAACTTGCGCAAGGCCAGCCTGGTGCGTCCCTTGACGGTGCCCAGGGGGACCTTCATGAGGTCGCTGATCTCCGTCTGCGAATAGCCACCGAAGTAGGCAAGCTCGATCGTCTCGCGCTGCTCGACGGTGAGGTCGACGAGCGCGGCGCGGACCTCCTGGCGCTCCAACTCGACAGCAACACGGTCCCAGGTGTCGGAGACGGACGTCGCCTCCGCGCTGGCGTGGTCGAGCGCCACGTCGGCGCGGGCGCGGCCGGAGCGACCCCGGAGCCGGTCCAGCGCGCGATGATGGACAATCGAGCACACCCAGGTGCGCAGGCTGCCGCGGTCGCTGCGATACGTCGACGCTCGTCGCCAGATGCTGAGGAATGCCTCCTGCACGACGTCCTCCGCGGTGCCGGCGTCGTTGAGCACCCTGAACGCGAGGGTGTAGGCGAGTCCGGCGTAGCGGTCGTAGAGCATCTCGACGCCCTCGGGCTCGGCCCGCGCGAGCAGGTCGAGCATGCGGTCGTCGGGGTCGGTCATGTCGCGCTGCGCGGCCCTGCGGTCCTGGTCCCGTCCACGAACCGCGATACGCATCCGGGAAGCCTCCGGATCACTCCGTGCCTGTCGCGGCGCTAGTAGATGCCGAGCTCGAGCCGGGCCTCTTCCGAGGCCATCGTGCGCGGGTCCCAGGGCGGCGTCCAGACGAGCTCGACGTGGACGTCGTTGACGCCTGGGAGCCCATGGCACACAGCATGCGCCTGCCCCTGGATGAGGCTGCCCATCGGGCAGTACGGCGTGGTCAGGGTCATGTCGATGGTCAGCAGCCCCTTGTCGTCGATGTGCGAGCCGTACACCAGGCCGAGCGACACGATGTCGATGCCGATCTCCGGGTCGAAGACCTCGCTCAACGCCGCCAGCACGAGCTCCGGCGACGCCTTGGCGGACGGGCTGGTCTCGGCGGCCGGGCTCTCAGCGGCGACCGTCGTGTCTGTGTCGCTCATGGTGTCTCCTCTGCCGGCTGGAGCGCCTGCAGCAGCGCATTGCAGGGCAGCGTCGCACACTTCACCCGCACCGGGTAGGCGCGCACGCCCTGGAGGGCCTCGAGGTCGCCGAGATCGTCGGGGCTGCCGTCCGCGACGAGCATGGCGCGGAACCGGTGGGCCACGTCGGCTGCCTGGTCGCGACTGCGCCCGCTCACCTCGTCGCACAGCATGCTGCACGCGGCCTGGCTGATCGAGCAACCGCTGCCATCGAACGCGATCTCGGCGACCCGGTCACCGTCGAAACGCAGCGAGAGGTCGACCTGGTCACCGCAGAGCGGGTTGTCAGCCTGGACGACAGCGTCTGCCGGGTCGACGCGGCCGCGATGCCGGGGATGGCGGTAGTGGTCGAGGATGATCTCCCGGTAGAGATCGTCGGCGACCGGCGTAAATCCGACTTGCACAGTCGGGATTGTACCGCCGATTGCCGCGTGGCCATCTCCGGCGACAATCGCCGCCGTGCTCAAACCCCGCCGTCCCCGCACGTCCCCGGTGTTCTGGCTGCTCAGCGGCCAGCTCATCATGTTCACCGGGGTCGCCGCGATGTTCCCGG
>CATPCA010000007.1 GCA_955652545.1 Candidatus Dormiibacterota bacterium | reverse complement strand
CCGCGAAGGCGATCGCCACGCCGAGGATCCCACCTACCACGCTCAGGGTTGCCGCCTCCACGAGGAACTGCCTGAGAACGTCTGCAGGTGTCGCACCCACCGCTTTGCGCAGGCCGATCTCGGCGGTCCTCTCGGTGACGGTGACCAGCATGATGTTCATGACGCCGATGCCACCAACCAGGAGCGAGATCGCCGCGATGCTGGCCAGCAGAAGCGTCAGCGTGGTCGTCACCGACTGCGCGGTGCGCAGGAAGGAGCTCTGGCTGACGATGCTGAAGTCGGCGGCCGTGGCATCGGTGATGTGATGCGTCTGAAGGAGCAGCTGGTCGGCCTCGAGGTATGCGGAGCCCACCGTGGTGGAGCTCGACGACGCGATGACGATGCGCTGCACCTTGCCCTGTCCGGCGAGCAGGTCCTGGTCTGTGGTCAGCGGGATCACCGCGACGTCGTCGGCGTTGGTGAAACCGGAGCCGCCCGTTGATTGAAGGACCCCGACCACGGTGAAGGGTGTCGCTGCGATGGTCACCTGCGAGCCGACCTGTGCGCCAAGGTTGGAAGCCGTTGTCGACCCGAGCACCACGAACAGCGCGTGGTTGGCGACGTTGGCGCTGGTCAGGAACGTACCGTCCGCCAGCGAGCGGGAGTTGGCGGCCAGCCAGTCCTGCGTGCTTCCCTGCACCGTTGTGGTGGAGTTGGTGGCGCCGCTGACGATCGTCGTGGACGTCTGGTTCTCCGGAGCCACCGCGACAACGTCGGGGGCGTTGCCCTTGTCGGAGAGGCCATTGACGTCCGCCATGGTGAGCGTCTGCGCACTGCCTGCTCCTCCGCGAACGCCGCCGCTGACGGACGAGCCGCCGGAGATGGTCAGCTCGTTGGTGCCCAACGACGCGATCCTGCTGTTGACCGCATCCGACGAAGCCTGTCCGATACCGACCGTGGAGATCACCGCTGCAACGCCGAAGAGGATCCCGAGAGTGGTCAGGATGGATCGGAGCCGGTGCGCGGCGATGCCGCGCAGGCCCGTCTCAAAAGTGCGGAACAGGCTCACCGGGCCACCGCTTCGAGCACGCGGCCGTCACGCATGGTCAGCTGACGCGTGGCGACGTGGGCGACGTGCGCGTCGTGGGTGATCAGGACGATGGTGCGCCCGGCCGCGTGGAGGTTGACGAGGATCTCGAGGATCTCACCGCTTGACCCGCTGTCGAGGTTGCCGGTGGGTTCGTCCGCGAGGATCAGGTCGGGATCGGTCACCAGCGCACGCGCGATCGCGACGCGCTGTTGCTGCCCACCCGAGAGCTCGGTGGGACGGTGGTCGAGGCGATCGCCCAATCCCACGCTCTGCAGCGCTGCGATCGCCTGCAGCTTGCGGTCAGTGGCTGTGCGGTAGAGAAGGGGAAGTTCCACGTTGCGCCATGCCGGCAATGAGTCCAGCAGCTGGAACTGCTGGAACACGAAACCGATGCGGCGGTTGCGCACCTGCGCGAGCTGACCCTCGGTCATCGTGGCCACCTCCTCACCGCCGAAGCTGTAGTGGCCGGCGGTCGGAACGTCGAGGCACCCGAGGATGTTCATGAGCGTCGACTTCCCCGACCCCGACGCACCCATCACCGCCACGAACTCACCGCGGTCGATCCGCAGACTGACGTCGTCAACCGCGCTGACGGCCACGTCGCCGCCTCCGTACACCTTGGAGACGTGACGGATGTCGATGAGAGGCTGAACCACGCTCAGCCGCCAGGGACGGCAAGACCGCCCCCGCCACCAGCACCAGGGAGGCCACCGGCGCCGGTGCGGCGCGGCGCCCCGTTGCCGGATGCGGCCGACGGCACGGCGCTCGTCACGGTGGCGATCACCACGGTATCGCCCTCGGAGAGGCCTGAGGTGATCTGGGTGCGGGATGGGTCGGCGGCGCCGACGGACACCACGACGTTGGATGGCACGCCGTTCTTCAGCACCTCGACCGTGGTCGCCGTCCCGTTGGTATGCACGGCGCTGGTCGGCACTGTGAGGACACCGACGACCTCGTTGATGGTCACCGTTACAGTCGCGGACATGCCGTCACGCAGCGCGGGGTGACTTCCCGTGATCTGCACCGTCACCGGGAAGGTCGCCACGCCGGAGGTGACCGTCGCGATCTCGCCCACCGAGGTCACGTTCGCCGCGAGCCCGTTGGTCGAGCCGGCTGCGGTCACCACGGCGCGCTGGCCGATCGCCACCTCACTGACCACGCTGTCGCTGACTGTGCTGGTGACCTGGAACGAGCCGGGGCTGAGGATGATGACCTGCGCCGCCGACGCACTCGAGCTGTTGCTCGAGGCCGCCGCCCCACCAGGGCTGCTCACGGTGTTGCCGACGGCGGTGTTGATCTGTGCCACCTGGCCGCTGTTCGGCGCCGTGAGCGTCGCGTTGGTGACGGCGGTCTGAGCCGTCGTCACCGCCTGCTGCGCCTGGGTGACGCTGGCGGCGTCCTGCGCTGCAGTGGCGGCCGATGAGTTCGTGCTGTTGCCCGACGCGGCGTTCGACACCGCGGTGCGGTCCGCCGCGACACGGGCGGCGGCCTGGTCGTTCGACTGCTGGCCGCGGACCTGGTCCGTGGGCAAGGCTGCCTGCGCCGCCGCCAGCGACTGCTGGTCCTTGCTCTCCTGCTGCTGGGCGGCGGAAAGATTCTGCTGGTCGCTCTGGCACTTCGCCGATGACGAGGAGCTGCTGCAACCGTCGTTGTTGTAGCGCTGCTGCGCTCGGGCCACCGCCTGGGCGTCCGCGGTGACGTTCGCCTGGTCGGAGGCGATCGCGTGCTGATCGGCCTTGATGGTCTGGTTGTAGACGGCAACGGTGTCGTTGTACGCGGTCATGTCATTGGCCAGGGACGTCTG
>CATPCA010000006.1 GCA_955652545.1 Candidatus Dormiibacterota bacterium | reverse complement strand
GGAGGCGCTGCTGATGGGACTCGCCAACCGCGTGGTGCCGGATGGGCAGGCACTGCAGGAAGGACTGAGCCTCGCGCGCCAGCTGACGGCGCTGCCCCAGACGTGCATGCGCAGCGACCGCATGTCCGTGTACGAGCAGTGGTCATCGTCGACAGCTGACGCCCTCATCAACGAAACGCGGCGCGGCATCGCGGTGATCAACAGCGGCGAAACGGCACAGGGTGCGCAGCGCTTCGCTGGTGGTGAGGGACGCCACGGACGCGCGGTGAGCTGACGCCGCGCATCCCACGACAGCCGTCCTCCCCGATGTGGCAGCGTGATGGTGTGGACCCGCCCAACATGCCGGTCACGTACCGCGGCCTCTTCGCCGTGCCCGGGTTCCGCCGCGTGGCCGCAGCCACGGTGGTGGCCCGGACCGGAGCCGCGATGCAGGCGCTGGTACTGGTGCTGTTCGTGCTGGCGCGCTTCCACTCACCACCGCTGGCCGGGCTGGTCGTGTTCCTCAGCATCGTTCCGCGCTCCACGCCGGGGACGCCGAGGTGGGCGCGATGTACGCGGTGACAGGGGTGGCCGGCTTGGTGGCGAGCGTCGTCACCGGCCGGATGGACTCGGAGGACCGCGAGGTGTGGTTCATCCTGGCCGGGTGCGCGGTCGGGGCGGTGGGTATGCTGATCATGGTTCTCGCCGCAGCGGTCGGCGGCGGGCTTGTCGTCGTCGCCGCTGAGATGGCGCTCTTCGGGACCTCCCAGGGCCCCTACGACATCGGGATGTTCTCGCTGAGACAGCGCGTCACCGCGACGGCGTGGATGGGACGGGCATTCGCGGTGTCGATGAGCCTGAATTTCATCGGCATGCCGTTGGGTTCGGCCATCGCCGGGCCGGTGGTGCAGCACAGCATTCCCATCGCCTTTGGCGTCGCCGTCCTGGTCGACGTCATCGCGGGCGTCGCGGCGGTGTTGATGCTGCGGCCGTCGCGCACTGGACGCGCACGCCGCGGCGGCGGCTCGGACGGCGGCAATGCGGAGGTGCAGCCGGGGGCCGCCGTCGCCGTTGGTGGCTGAATCGGCGGTGAGGGACGGTCGTCGCGGGCTCCGAGTACAATTGCAGCCAGAACAACCTTGTCTCTGACTGATTCCTGCTGCCCATCGGGCGGCCCGAAGGAGGTGATTCCCGACCGTGTCGGAGGTCAAAGTCCGCGAGGGCGAGACCTTTGAGAGCGCTCTGCGACGCTTCAACAAGAAGATCAAGCAGAACGGCATCCTCTCGGAGGTGCGCCGCCGTGAGCACTACGAAAAGCCCTCGGTCCGCCGCAAGCGCAAGCTCGTCGCCGCAAAGAAGCGTCGCGCCAAGGCCGGCTGACCAGCTGTCGCGAGCAGCCCCACGCGTTGCACCGCGCCCGCGTGGGGCTTGCTGTGCACAGGCGACGGTTGTTCATTCCATCCTTCATGCGCGTGACCATCCGGCGTGCCGAGACCGTCACCCTCGCGGCGCAACGCGAGGCGATTCGGCGCGCCCAGCTGGGTCCGGTGCTGCGGCGTTGTGCCGACGCGCTCGGCGTCGGCCCCAGGGTGGCGCTGACGGTCCGGCTCACCGATGACGCCGAGCTGCGCGACCTCAACGCCCATTTCCTCGGCAGCGACGCGGCCACCGACGTGCTCGCGTTTCCGTCGGACGACGCCGACCGTGTGGGTGACATCGCGATCAGCGTGGAGCGCGCGCTGGCTCAGGCGGGCGACGACGGCGCCGCCGAGCTTCAACTGCTCGCCGTCCACGGGCTGCTCCATTGCCTCGGCCACGATCACGCCGAGCCGGCCGCGGCGGCGGCGATGACCGACGCCACCCGCCGGCTTCTTCCCGACCACGCGGTGCCCGACCTGGCTGCGGGAGACGTGTGACGTGGCCGCGCTGATCCTCGGGCTCGGCAACCCCGGCGGCGAGTACCGCAGCACCCGGCACAACGTCGGTTGGATGGCTCTCGACGAGCTCGAGGAGCGCGGTAGCTTCAGAAGCCAGCGCCGCGAGGGCCCGGCAAAGGTCCGTGAGGGCGCCATCGACGGCTATGACATGGTGACCGCCCGGCCGCAGACCTACATGAACGTCTCCGGTCGTGCAGCGGTGCACCTGCTGCGCAAGTACGGGGTACCGCCGGAGGACCTGATCGTGGTGCACGACGACGTGGACCTGCCGCTCGGCCGGATCAGGCTGAAGCGAGGGGGGGGCGCGGCCGGCCAGAAGGGTGTGCTGTCCATCGCCGACGCGTTGCGCACCCAGGAATTCATGCGGGTGCGCATCGGCGTGTCGCGTCCGCTGGAACGCGACCAGATGGTCGACTACGTCCTCGATCGTTTCACCCCCGACGAACGCGAGCGCCTTGGCGTGGTCATCCCGCGCGCCGCCGACGCGGTCGTAGCCCTGGTGCGCAACGGCCTCGACAGCGCCATGAGCGAGTACAACCGTGCCCCTGACGACTGACGCGGCCACCCTGCGCTCGCGGCTGGACGGCGTCGCGCCACTGAGGGCTCTGCGCCACATGGAGCGAGGCGTCGTCGGCGGCGTGCCCGGCGGAGCCGTGGCGCTGGTCGCATGGTGGCTGCGTGAGACCACCGGTCTCCCGGTGGTGCTGGTTGGAGCCAACGCCGAGTCGCTCAGCAGCGATGCGGCGTTATGGGGGGGCACCGTGGCGCTCGGCCTGTTCCCCGCCGCTGACACGCCGCCGTTCGACCGTGTCCCGCCGTCCGAGGAGGTCACCCGCCGCCGCCTGGCGGCGCTGACCCTGCTCGCCGGCGGGGGCGTGCCGATGATCGTCGCATCGCCTGCGGGGTTGCTCCGGCCGGCGCTGCCGGTCGACCTCGTCCGCGGCGAGTCGATGCGCCTGCGCAGCGGCGAGCAACACTCGCGTGACGACTTCATCCGCCGCGCCGTCGACCTCGGCTACCGCCGGGTCAGCGCGGTGTCGGGCCCTGGTGAGATCGCGGTACGCGGTGGCATCGTCGACGTGTTCGGGCTCGACCGCGCCCGGCCGTGGCGCGCCGAGTGGTTCGGCGACCAGGTCGACGAGCTGCGCGCCTTCGACGTGGAGACGCAGACGTCGGTGGCAAAGCTCGCCGAGGTGGCAATCTGGCCGGCGCGCGAGCTCGACCTCCGCGCCGCGACCGTGGAGCGCGCGGTCGCCGCCGTTGACCAGCTCGATGTCTCGTTGTGCCGCCCCGAGGTGCGCGAAGCATGGGAGCGAGACCGGGCCCAGCTCGGCGAGGGCGTCTACGACGAGGGGGTCGACCTCTTCTATCCATACCTCGTCGGCGACAGCCCCGCGACACTCCTCGACCACGCCGGCGACGACGCCATCGTGCTGCTGGCCGGGGGTCGAGAGGCGTTCCTTCGCGCCGCGCAGCGACACGCCGACGAGATCGAGGGCCTGCGTACCCAGGAAGAGGAGCGTGGCGAGCTGCCCGCCGGCGCGCGCACCGGCCTGCTCGCTCCGCAGCAGCTCCTCACCGCGCTCGAGCGTCGTCGCTGCATCGAGCTGGTGCGCGAGCCCGACGGCGACGCGGTCCTCGACTGGCGCGGGGTCGACGGGTTCGTCGGCCGTATGAGCGCATTCAGCGCTGCGGTGCGGGCGCGGACTGCGGCCGGCGCCGGGGTCCTCGTGGTCAGCCGCCAGCAACATCGAGTCGAAGAGCTGGTGCGAGAGGACGGGCTTGATCCCGTGGATGTCGACGAGCTGGACGCCGGTGCGACGGAGGTCCCCGCGGGCGCCCTGGCTGTGACCGGCGGCGACCTGTCGCAGGGGTTCTCCGCGGGCGACGCGGCATTCGACGTCTACACCGACCACGAGCTTTTCGGTGTGGTCAAGCGACGCGGGTCGCCCCTGGCGCGCGGCGCTCGCCGCGCGGAGTCCACGTCGGCGCGCGGCGCCCGCCGGGCCGCATCGGACAGCAACGCGCGCACTGCGTTCGTCATGCAGTTCGCGCCCGGCGACGTGGTGGTGCACCGCGACCACGGCATCGGCCGCTTCCTCGAGATGCGCACGGTGAGCGACGCGCTCGGCGAGCACGAGTACATGACGATCGAATACGCCGACGGCGACAAGCTGTTCGTCCCCGTCGACCACCTCGACAGGGTCGACCGCTACGTGGGCGGCGCCGATTCCAATCCCCACCTCTCACGACTCGGCAGTGGTGAGTGGGAGCGGGTCAAGCGCCGCGTCAAGGAGCGCACCGAGGAAGTGGCGCGCGAGTTGCTGACGCTGTACTCGCGGCGCGAGATGGCCCACGGACATGCCTTCACCCCGGACGGCACCTGGCAGCGGGAGCTCGAGGAGTCGTTCCCCTACCAGGAGACGCCCGACCAGGAGATGGTGCTGGACGAGATCAAGCGCGACATGGAGTCGTCGCGGCCGATGGACCGTGTGGTCTGCGGTGACGTCGGCTTTGGCAAGACGGAGCTTGCCCTGCGCGCCGCGTTCAAAGCGGCGAGCGAGGGCCGGCAGGTGGCCGTTCTCGTCCCGACCACGGTTCTCGCCCAGCAGCACTTCCTCACGTTCACCGAACGGCTCACGCCGTTTCCGATCACGGTGCGCCAGCTCTCGCGATTCTGTAGCGACGCCGACATCGCGGCCACGCTGACCGGTCTGCGCAGCGGCGCCGTGGACATCGTCGTCGGCACCCACCGGCTGCTCCAGCGGGACGTCGAGTTCAGCAACCTCGGCCTGGTCATCATCGACGAGGAGCAGCGATTCGGCGTCCTGCAGAAGGAGCGGTTCAAGTCGCTTCGCGTGGCCGTCGACGTGCTCTCGCTGTCGGCAACCCCGATACCGCGAACCCTGCACATGTCGCTCGCCGGCGTTCGCGACCTGTCGGTGATCCAGACGCCCCCAGAGGAGAGGCAGCCGATCAAGACGTATGTGACCGCGCGCGAGGCGTCGCTGGTGCGCGAGGTGATCACCCGCGAGCTGGCTCGCGGGGGCCAGGTGTTCTTCCTGCACAACCGCGTCCAGACCATCGAGAAGCACGCCGAAGAGCTGCGCGGGCTCGTCCCCGAAGCGCGCATCGCGGTCGGTCACGGCCAGATGCCCGAGCACTCGCTCGCCGAGGTGATGCGCGCGTTCGGTGAGGGTGGGATCGACGTGCTGGTGTGCACCACCATCATCGAGTCGGGGCTCGACATCCCCAACGCCAACACCATCGTCATCAACGACGCGCACCGCCTCGGGCTGGCGCAGCTGTACCAGCTGCGCGGCCGCGTCGGCCGCGCGGGGCAGCGGGCGTATGCGTACCTCCTCTATCCACCGGAGAGATCGCTCACCGAGAAGGCTGACAAGCGGCTCGACGTCATCGGCGAGCTGCAGGACCTCGGCGCCGGCTTCAAGCTGGCCATGCACGACCTCGAGATCCGCGGCGCCGGCAACCTCCTCGGTGAGGAGCAACACGGCGAGATCGCAGCGGTCGGCCTCGAGCTCTACAACACGTTGTTGCGCCAGGCGGTGACCGCGTTGCAGGGCAAGCCGATCGTCGAATCGCCCGCGCAGGTGAGCGTGTCGCTCCCGGTCAAGGCCTTCCTCCCGGTCACCTACGTGACCGATGAGCGCCTCCGGCTGCGCTGTTACCAGGACCTGGCCGCGGGCGCGACCGAGAGCGACCTCGAGCGATCCGCCCGCGGCCTGGTCGACCGGTTCGGGCCGCTCCCGGAGGCGGCGGAGGCCCTCGTCTACTCGCTGCGGTGTCGGTTGCTGGCCGCCGCCGGCGGCGTCACGGCAGTGGAGTCGGGCGCGGGCGGCGTGCGGGTCCAGCTCGCCCTCGACCACGGGCTCGACCTGCCTGCCGTGGTCAGCCAGTGGTCATCGCAGGCCACCGCGACGGCGACGCGCATCGTGGTCACGACGGAGCCGGTGCGCCGCGGCGTCGACTGGCGCGAAGTGCTGGTCGGGGTCCTCCGCGAGCTCGGCCGCCTGCAAAGGGTGCGCGCCCGGGTGGCGGTGTAGGCGCCCCCACGGCGTGGCGATCATGACGCTGCTGGGAGCGTCAGCAGGAACCGGCTGCCTGTCTGTGCGCTGCTCGATTCGAGCGTCAGCTCACCGCCCATTCGCCGCGCGCACTCGCGGCTGAGATAGAGGCCGAGGCCGGTGCCCTGCACGGTGACAGCCCGCGACCCGCGTGAGAAGCGCGCGAAGATCCGCTCCTGTTCGTCGTCCGGGATGCCGGGACCGTTGTCCTCCACGCTCACCATGGCGCGACCAGCTTCGGAACTGATGGTGACGCACACGTTCGGAGCGTCGATCGCATACGCGACGGCGTTGGTGAGCAGGTTGCCGAGCACGCGCGCCACCAGCGCCGGATCCGCGCGGGCGCGCGTATCGTCGCTCGCGCGCTGCTCGATGTCACCCGCGCGCAGCCTCGCGCGCGGCAGGGCGCGCTCCACCGCTGCTGCCGCCACGTCGCTGAGCCGAACCACCTCCATGGCGACACCGAGGCCGTCGCTCTCCAGCCTGGCGAGGATCAGGAGGTCCTCGGCGAGGCCTTTGGCATACGCTGCCTGGCGCCGGATCGTCGCGACCTGTCCTGCCGCCTCGTCATCGTTGACCGCGCCTTCCATCTCCAGGAG
>CATPCA010000005.1 GCA_955652545.1 Candidatus Dormiibacterota bacterium | reverse complement strand
GCCCCGGGTGGCTGCGCTGCGGGTTGGCGGTCGGCGCCGCCGACGCCCGGCCGCTCGGGCTGGGCGGCGCAGTGGTTGCGCCGTTGCGAGCGAAGGGCTTGTAGTCGCCCGCGATCGATGACGGCGTCGGCTCGAACGGGATCCACCCGTAGTTGGGGAAGTACGCCTCGACCCAGGTGTGCGCGTCGTTGCTGGTCACCTGCCAGATCGACTCGGCGTCGACGCCGTGGGCTGCTGAGTTGGGGGTGATCCCCGGGCCGTAGCCGTTGACCAGCCGCGAGGGGATGCCGACGGCGCGCAGCATCGCGCCCATGGCGGTGGCGAAGTACTGGCAGTAGGCCTTGTGGCTGGTGGTCAGGAAGTACGTGACCGGCCATATCCCGCTGCCGGCCGGGGGCTGCGGCGGGGTGAGCGTGTACTGGAAGAGCTTGGGATCGCGGAGCGTGCTCTCGATGGCGGTCGCGGCGTCGTAAGGGTTGGTGGTCGACTGCGTCCACTGCTGGGCCAGGGCGCGGATCACCGCCGCGCCGCTGTTGCCGTTGTCGGTCAGCTGCAGAAAGCCATCGCGCGCGATGAACGACGGGTATGTGGCGCCCGCGCTGCGCAGTTGCGCGGTGCTTGCGGTTGACTGCGTCGCCGTCACCACGAAGGCCGATCCGGTGACCTGCTCGACACCGGTGACGCTGTCCACCGTCAGCAGCTGCCCGTTGGGGCCGGGTTGCACGAGCCCGTTCGCCCGGGCCGCGACCGTCGTCGCCTCAGGCTCGCCGGGAAATGGCAGGACGTTGATCCCCGACGCGTCGTCGCTGACGCTGACACTCGCGGTCACGGTTTGCCGCTGGGTGCCGACGCCGCCATCGGCAACGGAGCGATCGCGCGGGATCGCGCCCCGGTCGACAACCTCCTGGGCGAAGTCGCCGTTGTTGAGCGCGCTCTCATCGGGCAGCCAGTTGCCGGCGTCGAACACGCCGTCCGTCGCCATCTGCAGGTACATGCCGGTCAACGTGCTCGACCGATAGGTCAGCACAGGGGTGTCAGCCAGCGTCAAGGAGCCGCCCGGGATGGTGGAGGGGCTGAATCGCACGGTTCCCGATAAGAGTCCCGGCCCGCCGGGGGAGGTGCCGGTCCCGCTGCCGCCGTGGGAGCCGCCGACACCGAAGAGGCGGCCGGAGAGATCCGTGCTGGTCAGCGGCGGGAGGATGAGAGCGAGGACGACGATCAGCACGCCCCCCACCGCCGCCGCCGTGGCGAACCGTCCGTCGGTCCCGGGCAGCACGCCCACGCGGCGCTGCACCCAGCTGTCATTGAGCCGCTCGAGGTGCACCGCGGCGATGACCATGATCGCGGCCACCGCGGTGACGGTCGCCGCCAGGCCGACGTGAGTCGCGTCCGGAGCGTTGATGACAATAACGGCAAGAATCGCCCAGCCTGGCGCGGTTGCCAGCGCCCCGCGGCGCTCGCGCACCGCGAACCATGCGGTCCACGCACCGCACACCCAGAGCAGCGCGCTGAGGCTCACGTTGAACTCCCACGAGTCGTTGCCGAGGAGCCCGGTCGTCGCCGCCCCGGCATACTGCCCGATCAGGTGAAGGATGCCGCCGGGCGTCGCCACCGGGCGCGCCCCGGAGGTGGTGGGCAGGAGGGTTGCGAACAGGAGCAGCGGGGCTGACAGGAGCGCCAGCTTGCGCGACACGCGTCCGCGCGCGAGGACCACGGCCTCGACCGCGCCCGCGATGCCCACCAGCACCGCCGACGGCGACGCCTCGGACCAGCCGCCGGACAGCACCGTCCACCCGGTCGCGGCGATCAATGCCATGACCAGCAGCGTCGTGCTCGACGAGCGAACCGAAAGGGAGCGCGAGCCGGCTGCAAGGGTGGCGACGCTCATCGCTAGTCGCCGGCGGCGCGCGCCCTCTCACCGCTGCCGAGCACATCGCCGCGTCGCACCAGCCACCAGTCCAGCGCCAGGCGCCACGCTGCGGGAATGCGCATCGGTGGGCCCGGAGCGCCGAAGGACGCGGTCTCGAGCATGATCGCGAGGTGCCGTTGCCCGCGGCTGCCGGCATCGACAAGCGCCTCGACCCAGGCGGGGTCGCGATCCGCGGTGACCACGACCATCCCGCCGCGGCCGCGCCAGCCGTCGCCGTGACGGCTGATGACGTGGGCGAGCGGCGCGGAACCGTCAGCGCGCGCCGTGGCCAGGAAGTCCAGCAACAGCATGCGTTGAGCCTCGCCACGGCCGGCGCCGAAGCCGTGCATCTGGGAGTCGTTGGTGATCAGCCCGACGGCCTGGCCGCGGCGCGCCACCGCGTGCACGATGGACGCGGCGATGGAGATCGCGTACTCCAGCGATGACTCCGGCGGAGCGCCGTAGTGCACGGCGGCGCGGAGGTCGAGGATGACCAGGAGGTCGGCACTGTGCCGGGTGTCGTAGGTCCGGCTCATCAACCGCCCGGTGCGTGCGGTGGATGCCCAGTGGATGCGGCTCATCCCGTCATACGGGTCGTAGTCGCGCACCGACGACACCTCGGGCGGCACGTCGACGGCCTTGCCGCGGCGCATGTCACCAGCTCCGTTGCCGCTCCAGAGCGGCCCGATGTCGTCGAGCGGATGCAGGGCCGGATACACGATCACCTCACTGCGCGACGCCACGCGCACGGTCCGGTTGAACAACCCGAACGGATCCCCGACTCGCGCCTCGAGTGGCCCGAAGCGATGGCGTCCGCGACGGCTGAAGCTGCCCCGCGCCGTCCACGACACGCTGTCGCCGGCTCCGAGCGCGCAGGCGCGGCCGGCGGCGTAGCCAGGGAGATCGCTGCGATCGTGGATCTCGCAGTACGGCACCCACATCAGGCTGCGGTTGTGCACTGTGAAGCGCTCGCTGAACGCCTCGCCGACCGAGAACGTCCCCACCGGCGAGGTGCGGTCGACACTGATGCGCCGGGCGATGGCGCGCGTCCAGAGGAACGCGAGGATGATCAGCGACAGAAGGATGTACGTGAGCGTGTAGGCGAGGTGGATGCCCGTGATGCCGGCAAAGAAGCTCAGCGCCGCGATGCCCGCGATGAGCGGAACCCGCGAGCTCACGACCCCTCGCCGGCCATCGCCTGTCGCTCAGCGGGGACCGTCTCGCCGGCCAGGACTTCGTCGATCACCTGTGCGCTGGTCACCCCGCGCAGCTCTGCGTTGGCGCGGAGCACGATGCGGTGCCCCAGCACGCGCGGGGCGAGAAGCTTGATGTCGTCAGGCGTCACGAAGTCCCTGCCCTGCGCGGCGGCGCGCGCCTGCGACGCGTGCAGCAGGCCCAGGCTGCCGCGGGGCGAGGCCCCCAGCGCCACGTCGGAGTGTTCGCGAGTGCGCTGAACGATGCGCACGCAGTATTCCTTGAGCGAGTGGTGGCACCAGACGGTCTGCAGCTCGTGCCGGCACGCCTCGATCTCATCGGCCCCGCTGACGGCCTCCAGGCTGTCGAGCGGCGACTCGCGCTGGAAGCGATCGAGCATGGCCACCTCGTCGGCGAGCTGAAGGTAGCCGAGGTTGACCTTGATGAGGAACCGGTCGACTTGCGCCTCGGGCAGTGGGAAGGTGCCACCGAGCTCGATCGGGTTCTGGGTGGCCAGCACGATGAACGGCTCGGGCAGTGGGTGGGTGACCCCGTCGACAGTGACCTGGCCCTCCTCCATGGCCTCGAGCAGGGCCGACTGCGTCTTCGGCGTGGCCCGGTTGATCTCGTCGGCCAGGAGGACCTGGGCGAAGATCGGACCCCGGCGGAACTCGAACTCGCTGGTCTTCAGGTTGAACACGGACACCCCCGTCACGTCGCCGGGAAGAAGGTCGGGGGTGAACTGGAGGCGCTCGAAGTCGCAGCCCGTGGCCCGGGCCATCGCCTAGGCCAGCATCGTCTTGCCCACCCCGGGCACGTCCTCGATCAGGACGTGGCCGCCGCAGAGCAGCGCGAGGACGCAGAGCTCGACCTCGGGCTCCTTGCCCACGATCACCGTCCCGACGCTGTCGACCAGCCGGCGCACGACGCCTTGGACGAGGCCCATGAAAGCTCTCCTGCACCGCCCGTTTCGATCTCTCGTGGAGTATACGGACGCTTCGGTTGGTTCGATCGTGGGGAACTGTTGTAGAGTTCCTAGAACGGGACAAGCGCACCAAAGGTTGTGTAGTAAAGTGGCCGGGGAAACGCGCGATCCGAACACTTGGAGCCAGGGCGGGCTCTAGTTTCAGGAGGGATGCAGGTGGCCCAGACGCAGGAACAGATTCTGACCACCGGCGAGGCGGCCGCACTCTGCGGTGTCTCCCGTTCCACGCTTCGGCGCGCCGTGGCCCAGGGCCACCTCCAGGCCTGGCACACGCCCGGCAAGCACCTGCGCTTTGCTCGCTCCGCCTGCCTCGACTTCGCCCGGTCGCTGGGCCGGGTGGACCTGGTCGGCCAGGCCTATGGCCGGGAGACGGCCCCGATGCCCGGTTCACGAGCCGGAGACGGATCGACCTCCCGCTAGCCCTCCGGCAACCGGCCGTTAGCGTCGCCGGGAGAGCAGCCCTCCGATCGAGCCGCCGACCAGAGCGAGCATGTCGCCGCTGATCAGGTTGCCCATGCTCATCGGGCCGAGGTCGACCAGGGTATGCGTGCCGCTGGCCAGCGAGCTGTGGACGATCGAAGCCTCCTGGGCGAACTGGAAGAAGGCCCCAACGGCGATGAACCCCGCCGCGACGACCACGCCCTGGTAGAGCCCGAAGCGGCCGGCCAGGCGTGCGGCGACGTAACCGCCGAGCAGCACTGCGAGGAACGTGGACACGCCGACGATGCCGCCATCGGCCGACTGAAACCCGGCGTTGCCGAAGGCGGCGTTGGCCACGCCGAGGCCGACGTTGCTGAGCACGAACAGCGTCACCTCGCCGGCGAGCAGTCCGACGACACACGATCGCCAGGAGATCTGGCCGCCTTCCGCCCGGGTGGCGGAGACGGCCTGGCGCTGTGGCACGTGGCCCGACGATGTGGGGCGCGCGGGGGCACGGCGGCGCTTGGCTGCGGGCATCGCTGAGAGTATACGAACGCTCCGCGCGTGAACCGTTCGCGCGTCAGGGCGTGCCTGCTCCCTCCGGTGCCTGGTTGACGTGGTTGGCGTAGAACTTCTGGATCTCGGTCATGTTCAGGGTGGAGCCGATGGGATCGAACCAGTCCCAGGATTCGACATCCCATTTCTCCTTCTGCGCCGGGTAGGGGACGGCGATGACCTTCGCGTAGGCCACGGCGCCGCCGGGGTCGGGCGGGAGCGTGTGATACCAGGTGTTGAGCGTCTGCAGGTCGGCGGCGCACCCGGTTGGGCAGTTGTAGCTGACCACGATGTAACCGTGCTCGAGGTTGTGCACCCAGTACTGCGCGGTCAGCTTGGGCAGCGCCGTCGGCGGGTACACGCCCGGAGCGATCGGCGCCACCCCGGCGCCGAGGCTGTAATGGCATCCGCTGGTCGGCGGGTTGTGCATGTAGGTCACATTGGCGCCCTGGGGCACGTGGACGTGCGGCATCTCGTCGATGGGCTGGCCGACCGGCGCCGTGTTGGTGTTGGGCGGTGACGGCGAGTACGCGCTCCGCCCGTTTGTGTCACAGGTGCTGTTGCCGACGAAATTGACGGTGACCCCGTTGGTGTTGGTATCACCGCCGCACGCGCTGAGCAGAGCGATCGCGACGAGCAGCAGGACAGGAAGGCGAGGCATCGGGCCCACTCTATCAGGGGACATTTCCCCCGCCGCCGCGGCCGTCTGGACGTGTACGGTGCGCCGATGCGGGTCATCGGCCTCACCGGCGGTATCGCCACCGGCAAGTCGACGGTGGCGGGCATGCTGGCGGCGCGTGGGGCCGTGGTCGTCGACGCCGACCTGCTCGCCCGCGAGGTGATCGCCCCGGGACAGCCCGGCTATGACGAGGTGCTGGCCCGCTTCGGACGCGAGATCGTGGACGTTTCCGGCGTGGTGGACCGCGCCGCGCTCGGCGCCATCGTCTTCGCCGACCCGGGTGCCCGAGCCGATCTGGAGGCGATCACCCACCCGCGGATCGGAGCGCTCATGCAGGCGCGGCTGCGCGCCGCACTGGCGTCCCCGGCCCCGCTCGCGGTCGCCGACATTCCCCTGTTGTTCGAGAACGGCCGCGACACAGCATTTCCACAGACGCTGCTGGTGTACGCGCCACGCGGGGTGCAGCTGCTGCGCGTGCGACAGCGCGACGGCCTGGACACCGAGGCCGCGCGGCAGCGCGTCGACGCGCAGATGCCGATCGACGAGAAGCGCGCGCGTGCCACCTGGGTGATCAACAATGGCGGCTCCCTCGACGACACTGTGGCGCAGGTCGGCGCCTGGTGGGACGACGTCATCGTGGGCAACGTTACCGGTTGAGCGCCCGCCTCACTCGGCCGGGGCGCGCATCCCCTCGATGAGCAGCGACAGCAGCTGTTCCTCGTCGTGCGCGTAGGCCTGCGCATCCTCGCGCGGGAGCGTGCCGATCACGTACCCGGTCAGCACCATCTCAGCCACGCCGAGCACGACATACGTCGCCAGCCTGGCATCGAGGTCGGCACGCACCTCACCGTTGGCGCGGCCCTCGACGATGATCCGCTCGATGGGATCGAACGCGACCAGGACCGCGGTGATGTCGTGCGACTCGAGAAACTCGTACGACCGAGTGATCTCATTGATCATCACCGTCATCAGGTCGTTGTCCTGGCGATACGTCTCCACCCAGAAGTGGATGAGGCGGCGCATCCGTTCGCGGAACGGGGCGGGCGTGCTCGCCAGCTCCTCGAGATACGCGACGTACTGTGC
>CATPCA010000004.1 GCA_955652545.1 Candidatus Dormiibacterota bacterium | reverse complement strand
GCGAGCGTGCTGCGCCCAGGCGGCCGGCTGGTCGCGCAATGCGGCGGTGCGGGCAACATCGCGTCGCTGCTCGCGATCGTCCATGGCCTCGGGGTCGAGCGCGCCGGAGTGTGGAACTACGCCTCGCTGCCGGACACGCAGAGGCGGCTCGAGAGCGCTGGCTTCGAGGACATCCACGTGTGGGTGCACGATGAGCCGACGCCCTTTGCCAGCACGGAGCTGCTGACCGACTATCTGGAGACGGTCTGCCTGCGCCAGTCGGTTGGGTCCATGCCGGCAGCGCAGCGGACACAACTCCTGCGCGACGTGGTCAGCGCAATGCCTGACCGCGTCATCGACTACGTGCGGCTGAACATCGACGCGCGCAGAAGCGCCTGACGCGGCTGTGTGTCAGGGTGTTGGCGTCGGCGCCGTCGCTGCCGGCGGGGTGAAACCGCACTTGCTCACCATGTAGGCCGTGATCTGAGTGCCGGCCGCGGTCACGGCCGGCGTGCTGAACGACGCGAAGACCGTGCTCAGCTGGTCGATCGAGGTGGCGGACTGGGCTGCCGTGCTGGCCTGGTCGTACGCCATCCTGAGCGTGTGGAAGGCGGGGGCGATGTCGCCCGGGGCCTGGCTGTCGAGGCTGTCGAAGGCGGTGGCCCCCTTGGCGATGAGTTGCTTGAACGAATTCACGTCGGGGGTGGCACCAGGCGTCGGCTGAGTGAATGCCGAACCGATGCCCGCGATCTGCGTCACCACCAGCCCGGCCTGGGTGCAGAAGGGGGAGCTGTTGTTGCCCACCGCGGCGGTCGGTGTCGGTGTACTCGTGGAGGAGCTCCCGCAGCTGCTCAGCGAGAGCCCTGCGGCAACCGCGACCAGCGCGCCGGCGGAGAAGATTGAGCGTGGCATGATCGCGACCCCTCTGGCTGGGCACAGGCTGACGACCAGTGAAGCCTACTGTGCGCCGGAGGCGAGGCGCAAACGTGGCAGATTTTACGGCCGAGCGCTGAGGCGGTCGCGACCCTGCGACACACGCCCTGCGCCTGGGCCCCGCCGTGTCCCATTGGCGCTGATGGCCGTGAACAAGTCCAGAACGATCGTCAACCTCGAGAAGCGCCGCGCCGTGCCGAGGATCGGGATCGTCGTGGTGACCTACAACGCCGTTTCGACGCTGGCCAAGGTCCTCGACCGTATTCCAGCGGACTTCCGCTCGCGGATCTCAGATGTCCTGGTCTGCGACGACGCCAGCCAGGACTCCACGTACCTGGTGGGGCTCGGCTACAAGCAGCTGGTGCCCGATCTGCCGCTGACGATCATCAGGAACGCCAGCAACCTCGGTTACGGCGGAAACCAGAAGGCCGCGTATCAGCTGGCCATCGAGCGGGGCCTTGACATCGTCGTGCTGCTCCACGGTGACGGTCAGTACGCCCCCGAGTGCTTGCCCGACATCGTGGCTCCGCTGGAGCGAGGCGAGTGTGACGCTGTCCTCGGCTCACGAATGATGGTGAAAGGGCAGGCTCGAAAAGGTGGCATGCCGCTCTACAAGTACGCCGGAAACCGCATCCTGACGCGGTTCGAGAACCGCATGCTGGGCACGTCGCTGTCGGAGTTCCACTCCGGCTACCGTGCCTACAGCGTCGAAGCATTGAAGGCGGTCAAATTCCAATCGAACAGCGACGGGTTCAACTTCGACACGCAGATCATCATCCAGCTGGTGGATGCCGGGAAACGGATCGTCGAGATTCCCATCCCGACCTATTACGGGGACGAGATCTGCCGGGTCAACGGCCTCAAGTACGCGCGCGACGTCTCCAAGGACGTGGTCCGTTACCGTCTCGCCAAGCACGGCTTCCTCGGCAGCGAGCTCGGCTCCGTCGGCGCAGAGTACCTGGTCAAGGAGGGGGCCGACAGCTCACATGGCGTGATCCTCGATTGGCTGCGACAGATGCCGGCCTCGCGCATCCTCGACATCGGATGCAGCGGGGGCGCCTTCGCCGCCCGCGCCCGGGCGCTGGGCCACCACGTCGTCGGCGTCGATAACGAGGAACTGCCGGACGTGCGCAAGCGGTGCGACGTCTTCGTCCGCGCCGACCTCGACCGCGGTCTCCCCGACGAGGTGATCGCGCGAGGGCCGTTCGACGTGGTGGTGTGCGCCGACGTGCTCGAGCACCTGCGACGTCCGGAGGACCTCCTCGCCCAGCTGCCGGGGATCATGGTCGCGCGCGGAGCGGTGCTCGCCTCGGTGCCGAACTTCGGCCATTGGTACTCCCGGGGCCGGACCACGCTGGGGCTGTTCGACTACGACCAGCGCGGCATCCTCGACCACGGTCACGTCCGTTTCTTTACCCGACGGAGCTTCGAACGCCTGACCAGGTCAGCGGGGCTGGTGCCGCTCCGTCGCCACGCCACCGGCCTTCCGTTCCAGGCGCTCACCGAGACACCATCGAAGGGTTTCACGCGCGCAGCGCGAGCGGCGGACCGGCTGGCCGTCGCGGTGCGCCCAACGCTGTTCGCCTATCAGCTCCTGTATCACTTCGAAGTGGCACCGCCGGCGTCGGTTCGCGACGCGAACCACGCCGCCGCCTGACGGGCAACGGCCGCATCGGCCGGGGTGAGGCATCGACATGATCGCGGGCGGCGCGCAGCGAGCCGACGTCCGGGGACGAACCGCACACGCCGCAGGGTCAAATGTTGCCCCGCGCGTCAATTGGTGGAAGCGCAACGCTAGCGAACGTGGGAGTGCTCGCCGGTTGATCGCCGGCGACCCAGGCCGAATTCACAGCGTAGCGCGACGTCTCCGGGAGTCACCCGCGCTCGTGGCCGCGATCGGCTTCCTCATCCTGGCTATCGCGTACGTGTTCCCCGCCTGGCTCAACCCGGCCCATGCCTACCCGGGCTCAGGTGGCGACGCCCTGATGGACATGTGGTTCCTGGGCTGGCCGGCTCATGCGCTGTCCAGCGGCGGCAACCTGCTGCAGGCGGGGGTGATCAACACACCGACGGGTGTCAACCTTCTCTGGTGCCCGGCGATAACGCCGTGGGGCATCCTGCTGGCTCCCGTCGTGACGATGTGGGGACCGGTCGCGGCGTACGACGTCGGGGTGACGCTGGCGCTCGCGCTGGACGGTTTCACGGTCTTCCTGCTCGCGCGCCGCTGTGCCCGCGTCGGCGCCGTCCCGGCATTCCTCGCAGGGGCAGTCTTCGTGTTCAGTCCGTTCATCACCGGTCACCTGCTCGGCCAGCTGCACCTGGTCGGCTGCTTCATGATCCCACTGGTGCTCATCCTGCTGGATGAAGTGGTGGTGAGACAGCGTTACCCGGCGGCCCGGGTGGGCGCGCTCTTCGGCGCCGCCTGCGGCCTGGAGTTTGCCCTCTCCTCCGAGCTGATGCTGACGACTGCCATTGTCGTCGCGGTCATCGTGGCGGTATTGGCCGCAACCCATCCCAGCCACGTGCGAGCGTCCGCTGGTCACGCTCTCCGTGGCCTTGGGGTAGCCGCGCCCGTCGCCCTTGCGCTGTGCGCGTATCCGCTGTGGTTCCAACTGTTCGGTCCGCACGCGATCCCGTTGAGCACGGTGATCGGAGCACCGGGAGCGCGCGTGACAGACATCGCCAACGTGGTGATCCCAACGACTGAGAACACGTTCTCACCGACGTTTCTCACCAGTCTCACCCCGACCGCGCCGCAGGACCCGCAGGAGTGGACCGGCTACCTCGGATTGCCGCTCATCGCCCTGTGCTGCGCCGCCATCTGGCTCGAGCGGCGCGATGCGACCATGCGCGTCATCGCGATTGCCACCGCCTCGATGCTGGTACTCAGCCTGGGCGCGCACCTCCACGTCGGCGGCCAGGCCACCGCCATCCCGCTGCCATGGTTGCTGGTGTCACACATCCCCCTCCTGAGCAACGTGCTCACCGAGAGGATGTCGCTGTTTGTCGACCTCGGCGTTGCGCTGATGATCGCGCTGTTCATCGAGCGTCACGTACGACGCGGGCGTTTCCGGCTGCGGGCCGGGTTGGCGGCCGTGGTCGCCGGAGTCTCGATACTTCCCGTGGTGCCGCTGGGCGCGACCGTCGCGACCACACCGGCGCTGTTCACGTCGAGCGCCGGCCACGCCTTGCTCGACGGCCGCACCGCGCTGATCCTCCCGTACCCGGCGACCGAGCCGACCGACGACGCCATGTTGTGGCAGGCCGAGGCGCACTACACGTTCTCGATGGTTGGCGGCTACATCTACAGTGTCGACCCGGACGGCACTGCCTCTGTTGGTGGGACAGGGACGCCGGTGACCGCTGAGTCGTACAACGTCTCGCTGAATGCAGTGTCCAGCATTCCGCGCACCCCGGCAGTCCGCGCCGCCATGCTGTCCGACCTTCGGGCGCGCGGCGTCAGCCTCATCGTCGTCGGCCCGTTCCAACACGGCTCCAACAGCGCTGCCATC
>CATPCA010000003.1 GCA_955652545.1 Candidatus Dormiibacterota bacterium | reverse complement strand
GCCGCCTCATCAGGCGACATCGCCTCGAGGATGTCGGCAGCGCGATCGTCGTCCAGTCGGGCGAGGATCTGCGCCTGGACCTCCCCCGACGACTCCTCGACGACGTCGGCGGCGACCTCATCGTTGAGTGAGGCGAAGATGGCAGCGCGATCGCGGCCGCCCAGCTGTTCGACGATCTCCGCGATGTCCGCGGGGTGCATCTTGCTCAGCTTCCGGTGGCTGATCTTCAGGCGCACACTGCTCTCGTCGCTGTGCACCGGGTCGACCGCGTCCCACGAGATCAATCGCTGGGGGAAATCGCGGCCGGCGAGGTGGGTGATGCGGCGTCCGAGCCGCTCAATGCCGAGCCGGCGCAGTAGCCCGCGGGCGCCGATGTCGACACCGACCAGCAGCATCTTGCCGTCCTGCGGTTGGAGCTGCAGGTCGTTGACTCGCACCACTCGACGACCGTCGGTGTCGACGATCTGCTTGTCCAGCACGTCCCGCGCCAGCCAGATCTCCTGGTCCGCGTGCTCGTAGAGCCGCAGCTTGCTGGTGGGCACGTTGAGGCTCAATTCGCCGCCCTCGCCGGCGCGGACCGCGCCCCAGTCGATGACCGCGGGCAGGTCCTTGTTGCGGCCCCTGATGGCGACGGCGGTGACCACCGGGTAGGGCTCCTCCATGCGGACGATCACGTCGCGCACCGAGCCGACCGTGCGCTGATCGACGTCGACGACGTCGGCGCGCAGAAAGTCACTCAGGAAGATCACAGCCCGGTGATGGTGCCACCTGAGAGGTGTTCCCGGGGCAGGTATGATCGGCGCCCCATGGCTCGAGTTCCAACCTCTCGCGACCTCGGCACTCCGATCGACCGCAACATCGCGTTGGAGTTGGTGCGGGTCACCGAGGGCGCGGCCATGGCTGCCGCGCCCTACATGGGGCGCAACCGCAAGAACGACGCGGACGGCGCCGCGGTGGACTCGATGCGACGCAGCCTCAACTTCGTCGACATGGACGGGGTCGTGGTCATCGGCGAGGGCGAGAAGGACGAGGCGCCGATGCTGTACATCGGCGAGCAGGTCGGCAACGGCAACGCCCCGCGGGTGGACGTTGCGGTCGACCCCATCGACGGCACGCGCCTGGTGGCCCGAGGACTCCCGGGCGGGATCGCCACCGTCTCGCTCGCCGAGCGGGGCTCGATGTTCTACACGCACATCCCCTACATGGAGAAGCTCATCGTCGGCCCCAAGGCGGCGAAGGTCATCGACATCACCGACACCGTCAAGAACAACCTGAGCCGCATCGCCAAGGCCGAGGATCGCCAGGTCGAGGACCTCACCGTCGTCGTCCTCGATCGCGATCGGCACGAGGATCTCCTCGAGGCGATCCGTTCCGCGGGCGCGCGCGTCAAGCTGATCATGGACGGCGATGTCGCCGCCGGCGTGATGGCGGCGATGGAACACCGGACTGGCATCGATGTCCTGATGGGCATCGGTGGCGCGCCCGAGGCCGTACTCGCCGCCTGCGCGATCAAGTGTATCGGCGGCTCGATGCAGGGACGGCTCTGGTTGCGCGCGGGCGACCAGGCCCTGCTCGACGCCGAGGGCAAAAGCGCCGATCGCGTCCTCGAGCTCGACGACCTCGTCGCCGGTGACAACGTCTTCTTCGCCGCCACCGGGATCACCAGTGGCGAGCTCCTCGAGGGGGTGCGCTTCCTCGGTGAGAACCGCGCGCACACCCAGAGCCTGGTGATGCGCAGCTATTCAGGGACGATCAGGTACATCGACGCCGAGCACAACCTCGCCAAGCTGCGCATGCGCCGCGAGGAGGCGGAGGCCGACGGGACCGAGGCGATGATCACGGCCAAGGCCAACCAGGCCGAGCGGCTCCAGCCTAGCTGACAAGCTCGGAGCGGGCTCCGGTCCCTGCCGTGGGACAATCGCGCCGACCATGAAGGTGTTGCGCCCGAGCCCCTCCTTGATGCGCTGGTTCATCCCGGGGCTCCACATCAAGCGCTGGCTGCTGCTGCTGTTCGCCAGCATCGTGATGATCAGCCTGGCCGTGGGCTACGTGCTCAGGGACATCTACAGCAGCGACGTGCGCTTCCCTTCCTGGGTGCAGACCATCACCCTGCAGTTCCTGCCACGTGGGGTACGCGCCGTTCTCTTCGGCGTCCTCGGCATCGCCATCCTGCTGCTCTGCTTCTACAAGCTCGGCCAGTCACTGCTGGGTCCGTTCCTGCGCGGCAACACCAGCGAGCGGCGCAACCTCATCGAGCACCTGTACGCGCACCGCCAGTTGGCCAAGGGGCCTCGGGTGGTCGCTCTCGGTGGCGGCACCGGGCTGAGCACCCTGTTGCGTGGCATCAAGAAATACACCGGCAACATCGTCGCCATCGTCACCGTCGCTGACGACGGGGGATCGAGCGGCCGGCTGCGCGCCGAGTACCGCGTGCTCCCCCCGGGAGACTTCCGCCAGTGCCTCACCGCGCTGGCCGAGACCGAGCCGCTCATGACCCAGCTGTTCCAGCACCGGTTCACCGGTGAGGGCTCGCTCGGTGGCCACTCGTTCGGCAACCTGTTCATCATGGCGATGGCCGAGATCACCGGTGACTTCGAGCACGCGCTACGTGAGTCGGGGCGAGTCCTGGCGGTGCGCGGCACCATCGTGCCCAGCACCCTCCGCGACGTCGTGCTGTGCGCCACGTCCGGGACCGAGGTCCGCGTCGGCGAGTCGCGCGTCCCTGTGGGCATCGAGCGCATCGACCGTGTCTTCCTGCAGCCCGATGCTCCGCCGATCAACCCGGAGGCCGAGGCCGCCATCCTCGACGCGGAGCTGGTCATCGTCGGGCCCGGCTCGCTGTACACCTCGATCCTGCCCAATCTCCTGGTCGACGGCATGGTGGAGGTGCTGCGTGCCACCCCGGCCGTCAAGGTCTACGTCTGCAACGTGGCCAGCCAACCCGGCGAGACGATGGGCTACACCGTCAGCGAGCACCTCAGCGCCATCGAGGACCACGTCGGCGGCAACCTGTTCGACTACGTGATCGTCAACAGCAACATGTCCCCGGCCCTGCCGGCGTCAGCGCAGGCCGCGGGGACGTCGCGCATCCTCTTCGACCGTGACGAGGCTTCGAAGAAGCCTGTGCACTACATCCTTGCCGATGTGGTGTCGCCCGCGGTGTCGTCGCACCATGATCCCGAGAAGCTGGCTCGGGTGATCATGAAGCGGATCTGGCGCTAGGGCGGAGGCATCGCGCCGGGGCAGGCACCAGGGGACGTCCGCACGCTCAGGCGGCGGAGCCATCGAGCCGGGGCAGGCCCCAGGGGACGTCTCCGCCGCTCAGCTTCGCGGGCGTCTGCGTCGCTGCGAGCTCGCCACTGGCGAGTTCTCCGCTCCTTCGCCCGACTGCAGAATTCGCTTGCGTGGACGTCCCCTGGCGCCTGCCCCTCTGGTTGGTCCTTTGGGGAAGTTGAAGGGAGGTGGGCCATTGCGCTTGCAGGCTCTGTGCCGATTTGGACGGCTCTAGTTGTCCAGTTCTACTGGCTCCGCTGGAGGGTTGCCCTTCAGCAGCGGCTCCAGGTGTTCGGCGAGACGCTGTGGTGAGAACCGCTCGTGGCTGGTGCGGATCTCGTCGAGGGTGCACCAGCGGTCCCCGCGCGGAGGCGGCAATGGCGCGGCCAGGTGATCCAGGAGGAGCGGGACAGCTGTCGCAGAGGTCCCGACGTCACGTGGACTGGCCCCGCCACCGCCGACGGTGACGAGGACGACAACCAGCGCGCTGACTGTAATCAGTGACGCTGCGGCCCATCGCCAGGGATCACGGCAGCCCGGCATCAGGCGAATGTCTCTCGCCTACTCTCAATACAGCAAATCCTGGTGGAGGCGCCAGCGCAGGCGTTGCGTGGCGGTTTCACCGAAGCGCTGCCAGGCGGCGTAGGCACGCGGCCGCAGTGGCAGGTCCCAGGTGCCGACAAAGTCGGTGATGCGGTCGCTGAAGCCGGACTTGAATCGGTAGATGCCGTAGAGAGGATGGCTCTCGGTCAGCTGCGAGGACGGCGGAACGGCCACCAGGTCATAGCGGTACACGCCCCGCTCGCGCAACCAGCGCATCACCTCCCACTGCAGGAGGTGCGGAGCCATCAGGTCGCTGTGCAGCTTGGTCGAGCCCCCGTCCTTGTACCAGGCGCGGTCGCCCACGCGAACGGCGTAGAGGCCCGCGAGAACCTCGCCCTGCCAGGACGCGAAGAACAGCTGTCCCTGGCCGCTCGCGGCCTGCAGCTCCCAGTACTGGCGAAAATAGCGAGCGCTGCGGAGCACGAACCCGGCGCGGTCCTGTGTGGCCGCCATCAGCGAGTACATGAGCTCGATGTTGGCGTCGGTCATGGGCACGGCGGCCACCTCGACGCCACGGCGCGCGGCCAGGCGGATGTTGTAGCGCGTCTTGGGCTTGAACGAGGCGAGCAGCGCGTCCTCGTCGCCACTGAGGTCGACAACGATGGTGGCACGGCTCATCTGCACGTCGCTCGCAGCCTTGCATAGGCCGGCAGCCTGCCAGGCGCGCGGATCGGCGGCCGATTCCTCAACCTCAGGCTCGACCTTGACCACGAAAGCGCCGCGCAGCGCCACGCGGTCGGCGAGAACCTCCACCAGCTCGCCGGCGTTTGCGATGCCCGGCCCCTTGGGCGCGTACCAGAGGTCTCCGAGGCCGGCAACGCGACGGCGCAGGAAGAGCACCGCGACGTCGCTGCCGGCTGCCTCCGCCATCCAGTATGTGGGAGTCCATCCCCACCGTCGCTTGAACTCGCCCCACGCCCTCGTCTGCAGGAACTGGCCCCCGCCCGGGTTGGCCGCGACCAGCTCGTCCCACACGACAATCTCGTGCCGTGTCGCCGGCCTCATCGGGCCACGGACGTGATCGCCCCGCGCACAGGCGAGCGCGCGTGTGTGAGAGACACCATTTCACCGTAGCACAGCACCGCAAGCCACGATACTTTTGGGGCGGTTGGCAAAAGCCCTTGCGGATCCTTACAATTCCGCGAGTTCGTGGCAGACCCACCTGGAGAGAGATGATGGCCAATGTTGTGACCCGCGACGTTCTTGCCGAGCAGCTCGCGAAGCGCGCCGAGATCACCATGAGCGCCGCACGCGATGAGGTGCGCTGGTTTTTCGACACCCTCTCGCGTGCGCTGGAGAAGGGCGACGAGGTGCGCATCCACGGTTTCGGGTCGTTCAGAACCGCGCAGCGTGCTGCGCGGATGGGACGCAACCCGCGCACCGGCGAGGCTGTCCAGGTGGCGGCACGCCGCGTGGTTCGGTTCGCACCGAGCACCACGCTGAGCAGCGCTCTCAAGTCGAAGGGCGGCAAGCGCAGCAGCAGAAGCTGACGTCGTCCAGGGCGTGATGGCGGGGATCCCGGCTCTCGCCGGGGTCCCGCGGCTGCATCGGCGCTGCGCTCGAACGCAGTGGTGCGGCAGGATTCTCGTTCGTGCGCCATCCGATCCGCATCGTCCTCGTCGCCGCCGTCATCGCCGTGGTTGCGGTCGTGTCGGTCGGCACGGTGCGGTTGCTCGCGGCGACGCCGACGCTGAGAGCCACCGCCACTGCGACGACGCCGTGGGTGCCGGCGGGCGGCACACCGCCGACGGTGGCCGCGCCACCGCACGGCAGCTTGGCTGTGGACGCGCTCGTCGGCACCGCGGCGACGCACCTGGCGGCTGCGGACGCCGCCACCGTTCGACCGATCGCGTCGGTGGCCAAGACGATGACCGCGCTGGTGGTGTTGGACCTTCACCCGCTGCAGCCCGGCGAGGCCGGCCCGGTGATCACCATGACGCAGGTCGACGTCGACGACTACCTGCACATCGCCGCACAGAATGGCTCGTTCGTGCCGGTGAGGGTCGGCGAGCAGTTCAGCGAGCGAGACCTGCTGCTCGGGCTGATGCTCCCGTCGGCGAACAACCTCGCCCTCAGCGCGGCGCGCTGGGTGGATGGCAGCGTCGCTGCATTCGTGGTGCGGCTCAACGCCCGAGCGTCGGCGCTGGGAATGTCACGCACCCATTTCGCAGACCCGGATGGACTGAACGCCGGCACCACGTCGACGGCCGCCGACCTGCTCCGTCTCGGCGAGGCCGCCGTGGCCAACCCGACGCTGGTCGCGGTGGTGTCACAGACCACCGCCACCCTCCCTGACGGCACGGTGGTCGGCAACCTGGATCGCCTCCTCGTCCTCGAGCCCGGGTGGATCGGCATCAAGACGGGCTGGACGCCGCAGGCGTCGGGGTGCCTGCTCTTCGCCGCCCGACGCGAACCGGCGCCGGGTGTCCCCGCGCTCACCGTCGTCGGCGCGGCGCTCGGCCAACCGCCTGACCTGACCTCGGGCTGGGCCCACCCCGAGCTGGGGGGCGCGTTCGATGTCGCCCGCAACGCCGTCCAGACGGCGTTCGCGGGGTATGCGGCCGTCCGCGTCGGCTCCGGCTCCATCCCGGCCTCGGGCAGGCTCTCGGCGCCGTGGGGCACGTCCACTGGCGTGCTGGTGAGCGGTCCCGACCGCGTCGTCCTGCTTCACCTCGGTGACCCGCTGACGGTGACCACCCACCTGCGGCCCGTGACGGTGCCGGCCCCGGCGGGCACCTCGGCGGGCAGCATGACCGTGTCATCCGGCGGCACCGTCGTGGGCCAGTGGACGCTGGTCACCGCGTCGGCGGTCGACGCGCCCTCGGCATGGTGGCGGCTGCTGAACGGCTGACGGCCATCAGCCGTCAGCTCACCACGCTGCGTCGCTGCGCTCGGCGGCCGCGCGCAGCGCGGCGAGCGCCTCCTGGTCGCGGGGGCCCAGGTCGGGTGCCAGCCTGATCGACTCGAGCCGGTCCCCCGCCGTCACCATCTCGAGCTCGTGCAGGCCGAGATGCGGCTTGGTGGCCGGCCGACCGGTGAACGCCGCCAGCGGTTCGCGCCACTTCTGGCGCAGCGCGCGGGGCGAGAGCTCACCCGCACGCACCACCAGCCCGGTCCCATCCCGGCGTGGTCCCAGCCGGAAGCGCAGGGCGATCCGGCCATTCTTGGCGCAG
>CATPCA010000002.1 GCA_955652545.1 Candidatus Dormiibacterota bacterium | reverse complement strand
TCCTCGAGCCCGTAGATGCGCGCGATGCCGTCGCCGACGGACGTGATCACACCCTCGTGCGCGTCGACGACCGGGGCGTCGAAGCTGGCGATCCTCTGCTTCAGGATGTCGCCGATCTCGTCGCTGCGTATGGCCATGGTGGTGTGCTTCCTCTGTCTGCTAAGCGGGCGGATGGAGCGGCTGGAGGCGCATCAGGTGAGCGCCGTTCGGAGCTGCGCCAGCCGGGTGCGCAGGCTGCTGTCGATGACCCGGTCACCGACGCGGATGATCAGCCCACCGATGATGGTGGGGTCCTGGTGGACCTCTGTCTGCACGGCGGCACCGAGCTTCTCGCTGAGCGTGCGACCAATGCGGGTCTTGAGGGCGTCGTCGACGGGGATGGCGGTGGTCACGTTCGCGCGAACCACTCCACTCTCGCGGTCGCTGAGGTTGTCGTAGGTTTCGACGAGATCGTCGAGCACGTTGAGGCGACCGCGGTCGATGAGCAGGCGGACGAGATTGCGCGCCGGCTCGCCGACGCCGGTGAGCACATCGAGGGCGAGACGGGTGCGCTCGGCAAGCTTCAGCCGCGGGTTGGCCAGCGCTGCCGCGACCTCTCGGTTGGAGAGCGTCTCCACGGCGCGCAGCAGATCCTTGCGCCACTGCGGGATCTTGCCCTCTTCGCGTGCGAGGTCGAAATAGGCCTGGGCGTAGCGGCGGCCGATTGACGACGCCACTACGTCGTCCTCTGACCGTTGACGGGGTCGACCTGGGCCAACGACTCGTCGATCAGTCGCGCGTGGGCCTTGCGGTCGATGGCCTCACCGAGCACCTTGCTCGCCGCCAGGACCACGAGGGTGCCGACCTGGGCGCGAATTTCCTGGATGGCCTTGTCCCGCTCGGCCGCGATCTCGGACCGAGCGCGCTCGATCTGCGCCTCGGCCTCGCGGCGGCCCTTGCGGACCAGTTCCTCCGTCTCGGTGACGGCGGCCTTGTGAGCCTGAGCAATGATCTCGCGGGCCTGGGCCCGTGCCTCTTCGAGCTGTTTGGTGATGTCTTCGCGAGCAGCCGCCGCCTCCTGCCGGCTGCGCTCTGCCTCCTCGAGAGCTCGCGCGATCTGGTTCTGACGCGCCTCCGCCGCGGCCATGATCCTGGGGTAGGCCCAGCGCTGCAGGGCCAGCAGGAGCGCCACGAAGGCGATCACCTCCACCACGAAGGTGACGTTGATCTCCAGCAGGCCGGCGTCCGCGACCATGGCTTTCATCAGGGTCAGCCTGGGATTTTGGCGTCGCCGATGAGGATGAAGACGAAGACCACGTTGATGAAGTACATGGCCTCGACGAGCCCGATGATCAAGAACATGGTGACGCGCAGCGCGCCGGCTGCCTCCGGCTGGCGTGCCTGGCCCTGGATGGCAGCGTTGCCGGCCAACCCGTCTCCGATGGCGGCGCCGATGGCGCCTCCACCGAGTGCGATGCCGGCGCCGATCAGCGCCCCCGCCAGGGCGATTGCGTGGTTCATGGTGCCTCCCTAGTGCTGTGCATGGGCCGCGGCCTGAGCGCCGTGATGTCCCTCTTCTTCCAATCCTTCGCGGGCCATCTCGAAATAGATGACAGTGAGCAGCATGAAGATGAAGGCCTGGATGGCGCCAATGAAGAGGACGTCGAACACCTTCCAGATCGCGACCGGCAACCAGGCAAGGAAGATCGGCAACTGGCTCAGGAGTTCGACCATGACCAGGCCGGCGAAGATGTTCCCGAACAGTCGCAACGAGAGCGTGATCGGCTTGACCACCTCCTCGATGAGGTTGAGCGGGATGAACACGACTCGGAAGGCCCAGTTGAACTCAAAGGGCTTGGTGAACCGGCGGACGTAGCCGCGAACGCCCAGGACCCTGAGGCTGTACGCCTGCACCACGAGGACGACCACGACCGCCATGGCCAGCGTCTGGTTCAGGTCAGCCGCTGCGGGCTGCAGCGGATGGGCCAGTGGCAGGAAAGCGATCCAGTTGGCAATCAGGATGTACAAGCCGATCGTGGCTGCGATGGGGATGATGAAGTCGGACCCCTCACCCACCGAACCGCGGACCAGGTCCTTGACGTAGCCGAGGAACAGCTCGAGGACCATCTGCAGCTTGCCGGGACGTCCTGGGCGAAGGTGTTGGACAACTGCGAAGACGATG
The DNA here is from genome assembly GCA_955652545.1 of Candidatus Dormiibacterota bacterium. Next base: position 2,466 of record CATPCA010000002.1, on the reverse strand, counting down.
ATCAGCGTGACGGCGATGGCCAGGGCGCTGCTGATCAGGGTGTCCTGGTTGAGATCGCATGCCGAGATCGTTATGGGATTCGTCAGCAACGGCGGAGAGTTGCAGAGGGCCGTGGTCGGCTGAGACACCTGGGGTCCGGTGGCAGCGAGGAGAGGACCGATCATCGCCGCACGGACTCCAGCACCGCGCTGATGGCGAGGATGAGCTGCGCAGCTGCGATGCCCGCCACAACCGGGACCGCTCGACCGAACCCGAAGATCAACCCGGCGAACAGGGCGACCAGCGTCAGGGTGATGATGCGCAGCATGCTCGTCGCCACGACCGGCACCCCGACCAGGAGGAGACGGTCGACGGCGTAGCCGTTGCCCGCTCCGGCGGCCAGGCCCACCGCGAGGCCCAGCCCCCAGGCCGGGTGGCCGAGAATGGTGCCCACCAGTGCGCAGCCAACGGCGGCCACGACGCATGCGACGGCGGCTGATCGGACGACGTGCGCGGGCCGCGCGGAAACGCTTTTTGAGATCACCAGTATCGCCTCAGCTTCACGTACAAGATCAAGCCGGCTGCAACGATACCAATCAGGAGCCCCGCCACGATCCCGGCTGTCGGGACGCCCGCGATCGCGCCCAATTGCCAGCCCAACAGCAACGGAATGGTCACTGCAAGAGCCAAGTACACACCCAGGCCAAGCATCTCCGCATTGCTGACGCCGGCGCCCGGTGGACGCGGATCGTGCGTCGGCGTGGACACCGCCGCTCAGTCGGCCTCCCCGCCGCGTCGGTGGATTCGCGCCGGAACGCTAGGCCGTCCGCTGATCAACAGTGAACCATCTGCATCGAACGCCTGGTCTGGCTGCGGATTGGGCCGCTGCGTCCGGCGCCGACTGCGCCACACCAGTCCGACCAGGGCTACCACCAGCAGCCCCAGGGCCACGTCGAGGATGCGCCGGTGACCGAAGATGAACAGGGCGATGCACCCGAGGATCGCGGTCATCAGGTAGAAGGTGAGGGCGGTCTCCAACGGGCTCATCCCCGTCGCCAGCATTCGGTGATGAAGGTGCCCGGCGTCGGGCTCGGTCGGGCTCCGCCCGGCACGGCGACGCCGGACGATCGCGAAGGCGGTGTCGCCGATGGGGAGGCCGAGCGCGATCAGCGGGATGAAGAGTGCCAGGCCCACGGCGATCTTGGCCACACCGAGGATGCTGATGACGGCGAGCGCTACTCCGAGGAAGTGGCTGCCTGTGTCGCCCATGAACACCCGTGCCGGCGGCAGGTTGAACACCAGGAAGCCGGCGCAGCAGCCCATCAGCGCGCCGCTCATCACGATGACACCGTGCTGGATGTCAGCGGGGCCCTGGCGGTTGACGGCGGCGAGCAGGAGCACGGTGGCGACAATGCCAACCACCCCCGCGGCGACCCCATCCGATCCGTCGAGGAAGTTGATCGACACCTGCATGCCGAGCACGAAGACGACGGTGATCGGCGCGATCAGCAGCCCAAGGCCGAAGGGCGACGGGCCGTGGGAGCCGGGCACAGTGAGGTAGTTGATGGTGATTCCCAGCAACACCGCGAACACCCCGGCGCCCACCTCGATGGCGAGCTTGGCGTTCCACGGCAGGTCGAAGATGTCGTCGACGAGCATTGCCACCGTGATCGCGGCTGTCACGGCGACCACCTGCCACCGATTCGGAACCGTGCCCCCGAAGGCGATCAGCGCGACCGTGAAGCCGGTGAACAGCGCCAGGCCGCCGAGCCGCGGGGTCGGCGACGGATGGAGGTGGCGGGCGGCGTCAGGCTCGGCCACGGCGCCGAGTCGGCGCGCCATCAGCATCGTCAGCGGGACTGCGGCGATGGTGACGATGCTGGCCAGCAGGAACGGCGGAAGGGCCGGCAGCCACCCGTTGCTCACGAGCGATAGGGCAGGGGGAACCGCCTGCACAGCGCGAGGCTGCGTTCGCGAACCTGGGCGTGCACCCGGGGATCCTCGAAGTCGTGCAGCATCAAGGAAACGAGGTCGGCGATCTCGTCCATCTCTGCCTCCCCCATCCCGCGCGACGTCACCGAGGGCGAGCCCAGGCGGATGCCGTTGGGGTTGTACGGCGTGCCTCCGTGGCCCGGGAATGCATTGGCGTTGACGGTGACGCCGACCTCGTCGAAGGCGTTCTGCACCGCGCGGCCGCGCAGGTTGAAGGGACGAAGATCGACGACCATGAGGTGGTTGTCGGTGCCGCCGGTGGTCATCTCGATGCCGCGCGCAGCCAGGCCCCGCGCCAGGGCTGCCGCGTTGATCACGACCTGGTGCGCATAGGCCGAGAAATCGGGCCGCATACACTGCGCGAACATCACCGCCTTGGCCGCGATGGCGTGCATCTGCGGACCGCCCTGGATGCCCGGGCAGACCGCCTTGTCGACGGCGTCGGCGTGAGCGGCACGGCACAAGATCACTCCGCCCCAGGGGCCCCGCATGGTC
>CATPCA010000001.1 GCA_955652545.1 Candidatus Dormiibacterota bacterium | reverse complement strand
GTTGTAGACCACGTCCATGATCACCGCGAGCCCGGCGCGGTGGCAGGCATCGACGAATCGTTTGAGCGCGTCCGGTCCCCCATACGGATCGTGCACCGCATACAGGGCCACTCCGTCGTAGCCCCAACCATGGATACCGGGGAATGCCGCCACGGGCATCAGCTCGACAGCACCGACGCCGAGGTCGACGAGGTGTCCGATGTGCTCGATGGCGCCGTCAAAAGTCCCGGCATGGCTGAAGGTGCCACAGTGCAGCTCGTACACCACCATGTCGTGCAGCGCTCGCCCGCGCCAGCCGCCGTCGCTCCATGAGAATGACTCGTGGTCGACGAAGCGCGATCCACCGTGCACGCCATGCGGTTGCCACGCCGAGCGCGGATCGGGCAGCGGTCGGCCGCCGTCGAGGACGAAGCAGTAGTCGTCGCCGGCCTGCGCTTGCGGGTCGTCGAGCGCGTGCCAGCCGCCATCGCGGCGGTCCAGCGCGTGCTGCCGGCCGCGGGTCTGCACGGCGACCCGTGTCGCACGCGGCGCCCACACTGCAAAACGGCTCACCGGGAGGTCCCCTGCATAATTCCACCACTGACGGGATGAAAGGGTGACAGTGATTGTGACTGCCGTGAACCAGCCGGCCCCCCAGGCCGGCTGATGCCGCGACGGGCCACGTATCGCGTCCAGCTGCGCAGGGAGTTCGGTTTCGCGGAGGCATCTGCGCAGGCCGACTACTTCGCCGCTCTCGGTGTCAGCCACCTGTACTGCTCGCCGTACCTGCAGGCAGCGCAGGGCAGCACGCATGGCTACGACGTGGTCGATCCGACGCGCGTCAGCGATGAGCTCGGTGGCCGCGACGCCCATCGGCGTCTCACCCAGGCGCTCCACGACCACGACCTCGCCCAGCTGCTCGACATCGTGCCCAACCACATGTCGGTTGCCGACCGTGGCAATCGCTGGTGGTGGGACGTGCTCGCCGACGGGATGTCGTCGCCATACGCACGGTTCTTCGACATCGACTGGGAGGCAGACGAGCCACGACTCCGGCACCGCGTCCTGCTCCCGCTGCTCGCCGACCAGGTCGGCCGCGTGCTCGAGGACGGCGAGATCTCGCTGGTGCGCGAGGGAGGTGACCTGCTCGTCGCGTACGCCGAGCACCGTTTTCCTCTGTCGCTGGAGAGCCTCGCAGAGCTGCTCGCCGAGCACCCCTCTGCGGCTGTGGCCTCCTGGCGACAGCGCGTCGGCTCACTTCCCACCGGCGACGACGCGGCGACGCGCCGGGCTCGTTTCGACCAACGGGCCGATCTCCGCCAGACCCTGGCCGCTCTCCTCACCGATGAGCTCATGGCTGCCGAAGTCGACAGCACGCTGGCCGCTTGCAGCAGCGATGTTGCGGAGCTCGATCACCTCCTCAATGAGCAGCACTATCGCCTCGCCCGCTGGCAGACCGCCGTCGAGGAGGTGAATTACCGGCGCTTCTTCGACATCAACACGCTCGTCGCATTGCGTATCGAGGACCCGGAGGTGTTCGCGGAGAGCACCGCGTTGATCGCTGAGCTGGTCCGGCGCGGTGACGCCGATGGCGTGCGCGTCGACCACATCGACGGGCTGCGCCGGCCGCTCGAGTACGCGGCGCGACTGCGCGAGACGATGCCACCGCAGACCTGGCTGCTTGCCGAGAAGATCCTGGCACGCGGTGAGCAGCCACCTCCGTGGGCGCTCGACGGCACCAGCGGCTACGACTTCCTGGCCATCGCCAACGGGCTGTTCGTCGACCCCGACGGCCGCGCGCCACTCGAGGCCCTGCACGCAGAGTTCACCGGCAACGGCTCCGACTTCACCCCCTGCGCACGTGAAGGCAAGCGCGAGGTCCTCCAGACCTTACTGGTCAGCGACGTCGAGCGACTGACCGGCCTGCTCGCCGCCATTTGCGACGCGTACCCCGCACAACGCGACCACACCCACAGCGAGCTCAGCGAAGCGATCGTCGAGCTCATCGCTGCGATGCCCGTCTACCGCACCTACGTCGACCCGTCGCGAGGCACCGCGTCCGATGTCGACGCGGGCATCGTGCGCGGCGCCGCTGCCGAGGCCCTGAACGGCAACCCGCACATCGACGGGCGTCTCCTCGACTTCATCGCCGACCTGTTCGTGTTCGGTGAGCCCGAGGACGTGGCCACCAGCGACACGTCGGCGATGCAGGCGACACAGCGTGATTTCCTGGTCCGCGTGCAGCAGCTCTGCGCGGCCGCCACGGCCAAGGGCGTGGAGGACACCGCCTTCTACCGTCACCTCGTCCTCACCTCGCTCAATGAGGTTGGCGATTCGCCTGCGCACTTCGGGGTGACCTGCCAGGAGTTCCACGAGCACAACCGACGCACTCAGGAAAGCCGACCCCACACCCTGCTCGCCACCTCGACGCACGACACCAAGCGCAGCGAGGACGTCCGTGCGCGTATCAACCTGCTCAGCGAGATTCCCGACGCCTGGGCCACTGCGGTGAAGCGATGGCACGCACTCAACGACAAGCACCGCCAGGCCGAATGGCCTGATCGCGCCATGGAGTACCTGCTCTACCAGACGCTCGTCGGTGCCTGGCCGCTGCGCGCCGGGCGCGTCACCGACTACATGCGCAAGGCGTCGCGTGAGGCCAGGCAGCACACCAGCTGGCTGCAGCCCAACGACGCGTACGACAGGGGCCTTGCCGCCTTTGCCGCCGCCGTGCTTGCCGACCCAGGGTTCGTCGCGGACCTCGAGGGCTTCGTGGCGACGCTGGCTCCGCACGGCAGCATCAACTCGCTGTCGACCACTCTGCTGAAGCTCACCTCGCCCGGCGTGCCCGACATCTACCAGGGCACCGAACTGTGGGACTTCAGCCTGGTCGACCCCGACAACCGCCGCCCCGTCGACTACGCGCTGCGCCGCCGCCTCCTCGACGAGGCGCGAGCCAGGCCGTTGTCGCGAACGTGGCCCGAGGGCTCGACCACGGGAATCGCCAAGATCGGACTCATCGCGACCACCCTTGCGCTGCGCCGCCGCCGAGCCGACGCCTTCGACGAGCGCGGTCCGTACGCACCTGTGTGGGCGCAGGGTGAGTTCGCCGATGATGTGGTCGCTTTCACGCGAGGCGACCCGGCCTGCGTGATCTCGTTGGTGCAGCGTCGCTCGCTGCGACGCGGCGGCAGATGGGGGGCCACCATGATCACGCTGCCCGAGGGGCGCTGGGAAAACCTCTGCGACGGTGTCGAGCACTGCGGTGAGGTGCGGGTCGGCGACCTGCTCCTTTCCTTCCCCGTGGCCCTGCTGGAGCGGACCGCGTGACCGACGGCAACATCAGGGCGTGGCCGGGCCGCTCGTATCCGCTCGGTGCCACGGTGTCGGCGGACGGCACCAACTTCGCGCTGTATGCGGCGGACGCGGAAGCCGTCGAGCTGATCCTTCTCGACGAACAGGGCACGCTGCTGGCGGCCTACGACCTGCGTGAGCAGACCGACCTGGTGTGGCACGGCTTTGTACCGCGCATCGGTCCGCGCATGCGCTACGGCTACAGGGTGCACGGCGCCTACGAGCCCGAGCACGGCCTGCGCCACAACCCCAACAAGCTGCTGCTCGACCCGTACGCGCGGGCGATCTCGGGATCAGTTCAGTGGGGTCCCGAGGTGTACGGCTACGTCATCGGCGAGACCCACGCGGAGATGAGCCCGCTGGACTCCGCCGAGCAGATGCCGCACAGCGTGGTCGTTGACGGCGACTTCGACTGGCGCGGCGAGAGGCGCCCCGACGTCGCGTGGAGCGACACGATCATCTACGAGACCCACGTACGCGGGTTCACCATGCGCCGCCCGGACATCCCTGAGGAGTTGCGCGGAACCTACGCCGGCCTGGCGCACCCCGCAGCCGTCGAGCACTTCACCCGCCTCGGGATCACGTCCGTCGAGCTCATGCCCGTGCACCACTTCGTCGACCCACAGCATCTCGTTGACCGCGGTCTGCGCAACTTCTGGGGATACGACAGCATCGGCTACTTCTCTCCGGAGGCGCGGTACTCCAGCTCGGGTCACAACGGCGAGCAGGTCAGCGAGTTCAAGGCGATGGTCAAGGCGCTCCACGCCGCCGGCCTCGAGGTCATCCTCGACGTCGTGTACAACCATACGGCGGAGGGCAACGAGCTCGGCCCGACGCTGTGCTTCCGTGGTGTCGACAACCGCTCGTACTACCGTCTCGTCGAGGACGAGCCGCGCTTCTACTACGACGTCACCGGCACGGGAAACAGCCTCAACGCCGGCTCACCGGCGACCCTGCAGATGATCATGGACTCGCTGCGCTACTGGGTCAGCGAGATGCACGTCGACGGCTTCAGGTTCGACCTCGCCTCGGCCCTGGCGCGCCAGTTCTACGATGTCGACCGCCTTTCCGCATTCTTCGACATCATCCACCAGGACCCGACACTGGCTCACGTGAAGCTCATCGCCGAGCCGTGGGACGTCGGCGAAGGTGGATACCAGGTCGGCAACTTCCCGGTGCGCTGGGCGGAGTGGAATGGCAAGTACCGCGACTGCGTGCGCGACTACTGGCGCGCCCAGGTGGCCGGGGTCAGTGAGCTCGCCTACCGGCTCACGGGCAGCAGTGACCTCTACGAGCGCGATGGTCGCTCCCCGTTCAGCAGCATCAACTTCGTCACCGCCCACGACGGCTTCACACTGCGCGACCTCGTCGCCTACAACGACAAGCACAACGAGGCCAATGGCGAGGACAACCGCGACGGCACCGACGACAACCGATCGTGGAACTGCGGCGTCGAGGGCGATACTGACGACGCAAACATCCTCGCGCTGCGCGCCCGCCAGCAGCGCAACCTGGTCGCCACCGTCCTGCTCTCGCAGGGGTGCCCGATGCTTGTGGCCGGAGACGACATCGGCCGCACCCAGGGTGGCAACAACAACGCGTACTGCCAGGACAACGAGACCGCGTGGCTCGACTGGGGGCACATCGATGAGGGCGTGCTCGATTTCACGCGGCGGCTGATCGCGCTGCGCGCCGAGCAGCCGGTGCTGCACCGACAGCGGTTCTTCGCCGGCCAGGTGGGCCGGGGCCAGCGCCGCAAGGACGTTGTCTGGCTCGACGACCGAGGCGGCGAGATGAGCGAGGACGAGTGGGACGATCAGTCACGCCGGTCGCTGGCAATGCTGCTCAACGGCGACGAGATCCCTGACCACACCCCTGACGGCCACCAGATCCGGGGTGACACCCTCCTCGTCATCCTCCACTCCCACCACCTGGACATCGAGTGGCACCTGCCCAGCGGCTGGGGCGATCGTTGGGAGGTGCTGATCGACACCGCGGCGCCCGGCGTGCAGGACCCGGTGCCGGTCGTCGACGCGTCCGACCAGTTGCATGTCACCGCACGTTCCCTGCTGGTGCTGCGCCGGGTCTGAGCCGCTCAGCCCTCGTCGGCGATCGGCAGGCTCAGCTCGAAGGTTGTGCCCGGCTCGCTGCCGTCGACCAGGGAGACGTCACCGCCATGGCGGCGGGCCACCTCGCGGCTGAAGTACAGCCCGAGCCCGATGCCCGGGATGTGTGAGTTGGCCGTGGTCAGCACCCGGCCGAACCGCGTGAACAGCCTGTCGCGGTCCTCGATCGCGATGCCCATGCCATGGTCGGCGACCCGCACATGGGCCACACCGTCGTCGCGGGCGATGGTGCACACCACGTCGCCACCGGTGGGCGAGTACTTGACCGCGTTGTCGATGATGTTGCGCAGAGCGAGCACGACGCGTTCCTTGTCCACCCGGGCGAGCACCGGATCGTCAGGCAGGTCCAGCTCGAGTCGGTGTTGCGTGGACGCGCGCGGCATCACTTCGGCAACGGCCGTCCGGAGCACCTGGCGCAGGTCGGCGACCTCGCGCTCCACCTCGGCGGATCGGTCCTCGAGGCGCGCCGCGACCAGCATGTCGTTGACCAGCGAGTTCATATCCGCGGTTCGCCGCTGCAGGATCCTCATCACGCCGGCAAGCGGCTCCGGGATCTCGCCGTAGAATCCGCCCTCGACGAGCGACAGGTAGCCGTTGAGCACCGTGAGTGGACTGCGCAGCTCGTGCGAGGCAAGACGGAGGACGTCCGTCTTGATCACCTCGACTGCCTGGGCACGCGCGGCGAGGTCGCTGAGCTCAGCCAGCGCCTCGTGGAGCAGCTCCTCGAGCCGGGCGGCCCGCAGCGGCTGGGCGCCGGCCGCGGCCACAGCCTCGAGCACCCGGCTGTCGGTGGCGCTGTAGTCCTCGTTCCCGCGGCGGCTGACGCAGAGCACCGCGACGTCCTCGCCTCCGACCCGTACCGGCGCCACCAGGAGCTGTCGCAACCCGCGGAAGGTCTCGGCGAGGGCCGGGCTCAACCCGTCCAGCCCGACGTCCCGGTACGACCCGGCCTCCGCCCCGCCGCCGGCCAGGGCAAGGGCTGTCACCTGCTCCCGGGCCAGCGTCCAGTGGCTGCCCGCGGGCACGATCTCGCCGGCAGGGTCGTAGCAGTCGGCGACGATCATCTCATCGCCCACGATCCACGAGACGATGCCCCGGTCCGAGCGCGTTTCCACAACGGCGCGGAGCAGCACCTGCCGCACCAGCTCGCTGGGATCGGACACGCTGTTGAAGTCGTCGATCAGTTCCAGGGCCACAGTGCGGGCCTCCCCCACCCCCACGCTGCGGGCGAAAGTCACACCTCGCGATCCC